>CAZEIN010000265.1:0-2752 GCA_964512425.1 uncultured Sulfurovum sp. | reverse complement strand
TGGAGGAGGAAAAAATAGATCGCCGATACCCGAGATACAAACGTAGTATACCTAATTAAGATAAAATTAGTCTTAAATATGTAATAGATATTACACTTTTGTTACATTTAGGATTTTTGAGATATTTTGGTTTCTTGGGAGGTTAATCTCGAGCATCGGAATGTGTATATGGAGGAAGTTGTGTGTATGAATCGTGGTTTCAATCTGTTTTCTCAAAATTGGAGGAGGAAAAAATAGATCGCCGATACCCGAGATACAAACGTAGTATAGCTAATTAAGATAAAATTAGTCTTAATTAGCATAGGAAATATTACATTTTTGTTACATTTTATAAAAATATATGCTTTCTCTATTTATTGCATAGATTGGGTTTATGCTATACTCTATCCCAATACCAAATCAAAATACCATAGTGGATTTGAATTTGGTATAATATTTTGCGCAAGGAAAACAGATGGCACAAGAAGATCAGCTCAAATGGGATAAAAAATACACAGAAAACGAGAAGCTCTTGGGATTTAGAGAACCTAGCCCCCTACTCGAACAGTTTTATGTGCATGCTTCAGGAAACAGGGCACTGGATATCGCCTGTGGGACTGGACGCAACACACTCTATCTGGCTGCCAATGGCTTTGAAGTAGATGCATTGGATATCTCTGCAGTGGCACTACAAGAACTTACACAACATATGCAAAAAGCTACCGATCTGACATTTATTCATACCCAGTTAGTCGATTTAGATTACTACTCTCCTGAGCAAACCTATGATCTCATCATCCAAACCAATTTTTTAGATAGAGCATTAATCCCCAAGCTAGCCAAAGCACTGAATAAAGGAGGACTACTCATCATAGAAACCTACATGATAGACCCAGAAAATGAAAAAAAAGGCTCCAATACAGCATATCTCCTACAATCCAATGAACTGCCCTCTTATTTTGATACACACTACGAGGTACTCTTTTATGATGAATTCTGGAACCGAGGAGAAAATTATCGTATGTGCAAGCAAGGAATAGTAGTAAAATCACGCCATAAAAGCTAGAAGTGATGCCGTCACTGCCACATTGAGTGACTCAACTCCACGGCGCATAGGGATAGAGATACTGTTATCGCAGAGTGTGCCGATCTCTCTACTCACCCCTTGACTCTCATTGCCCAACACAAAGACACTGCATACAGAATAGACTACCTGATGATACTCCTGTGATGCGTTGGCATCCAATGTATACAGTGCAGATCCTGCCTCTTGTGTCTGCTGAAGTGCTCTGTAGAGACTGGGGACTTTAAGTATAGGGAGTTTAAAGAGTGTACCTGCACTGGCTTTGATGACCAGTGGAGAGATTTGCGCATTGCCCTTGGTGGGGATGAGGATAGCATCGATATTGCCAGCGGCACAGGAGCGAATAATCATCCCAAGGTTTTGAGGGTTGGTGATGCCATCGAGTGCGATAATGCGATACGCCCTATGTTCGGCCAAAAAACTCTCTAGTTTTCCAGAGTATGGCATGATAATATCCAGAGCTACACCTTGATCCTGTTTGGCATTTTTGGAGATACGCGAGAGTGCCTGCTTGTCATGATGAAGCACCTCGATGCCTCTCTCTTTGGCTAGGCTGAGCATCTGCGTGAGTGCCTTGGCTGGCTTGTTTGAGCTAGAGAGATGGAGCTTGTGTATCTCTACCGTACTATCTTGGAGTACTTCCAGTACCGCGTTTCTGCCGTAGATTGTCAGTATCTTGTCGAAAAATGCTTTTTTGTCCAAGTAGTCTTGTGAATCAATTGGTTTCAATAGGTGTCCTATGGGAATCTGCTTTCTGAGCCTGTCCGAGAAAGGAATTAGCCTTTCCAGACTAGACTAGGTTTGTTGTTTTCATCAAACTCTACGGCTGGCATACCCATGACATTGTATCCACCATCAACATAATGAATCTCTCCCGTCACTGCACGACTCAAATCAGAGAGTAGATACATACCAGAGTTGCCTACATCATGGATAGAGACATTTTTCTTGAGCGGGGCATTGGCCTCGTTCCATTTGAGGATGAAGCTAAACTCACCGATTCCTGCAGCTGCGAGGGTTTTGATAGGACCAGCGGAGATCGCATTGACACGGATACCATCTTTGCCCAAATCCTCTGCGAGATATTTAACTGTCATCTCTAGCGTTGCTTTGGCAATGCCCATGAGATTATAATTGGGGATATATTTGGCACCACCATAGTAGGAGAGTGTTAGCACAGAGGCGTTGTCACTGAGTACAGGCTTGAGCTCACGCACTACTTCGATGAGGGAGTAAACAGAGATATTCATAGCGACCTCAAAAGCATCTTTGGGGATATCCATAAAGCGACCGCTCAGACCCTCTTTGGGAGCAAAGGCAATGGAGTGTACGATAAAATCAATCTCACCCATATCTTTGGCGATAGATTCCCTGAGTGCCACAATCTCCTCTGGTTTGCCTACATCACAACGATAGAGACGCTCTGCACAGCCCAAATCCTCTGCGATAGGAGCCAATTTCTGCTCAAATCTATCATTGAGAAATGTAATTGCCATCTCAGCCCCCTGCTCTCTACAGGCATTGGCGATACCATAGGCAATCGATCTTTTATTGGCGATACCTAGTACGATACCTTTTTTGCCTTTCATAATCATGCTATAATCCTTTTGTAAAATAATTTTGTATTTTACCATTTTGAGGTAGAATAAACAATAAAACAAAGGCAGAACGATGAAAAAAATCCTATTC
>CAZEIN010000264.1:0-3757 GCA_964512425.1 uncultured Sulfurovum sp. | reverse complement strand
TGAACTGATAGCCAATTCAAATTCAATAGTGTACCAGAACGCAAAGGGACGATTGGCTTATACCAAATCCAATAATATACCCCAAAGAACATCCTCGTAAGCATCTGCAAAATATATAGAATTTGGATGAGCTATGGCTAGTACTGCATTCTATACATTTCACAGCTACTCACGATGATGCTCCCTGAAGTATACTATTGTATTTTGATTTGGTATTAGACTACGTCTCCCTAATACTCCTCCCTAAAACCAAACCCCGCCTCACGCAGTGCAACACGGATGCTCTCCTGATGCGTCTCGCCTTTGGTCTCTAGGGCTACGGTGACATGGGCATCTCCAAAGTCTAGATCAGTAGAGGTGCGGTCATAGCCTATCTGGACGATATTGGCTCCTGCGTGGATGAGTATTTGGGTAAATGCCTGTAGAGAACCTGGCTTGTCTATGAGGGTGACGATGAGTTTCATCTTGCGGGCAGATTTGACCAGACCTTTTTCAATGATGAGCGAGAGCATAGTGACATCTATATTGCCTCCGCTGAGTACTACACCGACTTTGGAGCCTTTGGGCAGATCCAGTTTGTCATGCAACAAGGCTGCGACCCCCACCGCTCCTGCCCCCTCTACCATGAGTTTCTGACGCTCCAACAAAAAGAGCACTCCACTAGCGATCTCATCCTCACCCACCAGCACCAAGTCATCGACATACTCTCTGATATATCCCAGTGTCGTAGGAGAGGTGTCACGCACAGCGATACCATCTGCGATCGTACGCACACTGCTACTGTCGATTGTTTTACCTGCATCATAGGAGTGTTTCATCGCAGGAGCCCCTGCAGCAGCTATGCCAATCACACGGATATCAGGATTGAGAGCTTTGATCGCTACAGCAATCCCTGAGATCAGCCCCCCACCACCTACAGGCACAATGACTGCATCGAGATCCTCAACCTCATCGAGCATCTCCAGTGCCACAGTCCCCTGCCCTGCAATTACCTCAGGATCCTCAAAAGGATGCACAAATGCCAAGCCATGTTCCTGCTCATAAATACGGGCATACGCATAAGCCTCATCATAGTTAGCCCCGTGCAAAATCACCTCAGCACCCAGCTCTCTAACGCCTGTGACCTTGGTGAGTGGCGTGGAGTCTGGCATGATGATGGTCGCAGCGATTCCGAAATGTTTGGCAGCAAACGCCACTCCCTGTGCATGATTGCCCGCACTTGATGCCACCACGCCACTCTGTATCCCAAATCCCGAAATAGGATTCTTTGAATGTATGCCATGCTCGTATTCAAGGAGTTTGTGTAAAATTTGAGTCGCACCTGTAGGTTCGGCGATGGTTTTACGCAAACTCCTTGGATGCGATGATGGTGTGCAGTCATGAATTTCTATTTCGGGATTTGGGTGCATACCTGACTCTACGAGTGTGGCAATCTTGTTAAATGCCCCTCTGAGTTTGAACGCTCCTGTGCGCTGGAGGTTCTCTTTTTTGAGATAGACCTCATAGCCTGTCATTTGACTGAGGATGGGTGCGTGAGAAAATGGGGTGCGTGAGACCACACCTGAGACTCTCTTTTTGGCTTGTACTACGGCTGCTAAATCCAACATTAATCGTTTCCTAGATATGATATTGCTCGAATTATATCTAAAACAAGGATAAACAATGGAATGTGAATTTCCCACAATCAACAGCAACCCCGAAGAGATGAAAAAAATCTTTGAGATGGTCAAAACCATCGCTATCATTGGACTCTCACCCAATGAATCCAAAGCCAGCAATATGGTAGCCAAATATCTCCAAAATGCAGGCTATACCATCGTACCTGTTTATCCCAAAGAGGAGACAATTCTGGGTGAAAAAGTTTATCGCTCTCTAGCTGAGATTCCATTTGAGATAGATATGGTGGATATCTTTAGAAAGCCTGCTATTTTTGATGCTGTGGCTGATGCATGTATAGAGCGTGGTGATATCAAAGTGTTTTGGGGTCAGTTAGGCTTGGTCAACAACGCAGCCGCTCAAAAAGCCCAAGATGCCGGTATGATTGTGGTACAAAACTACTGTACGAAACTAGAACATAAAGCAATATTTGGAAAATGATATGGATGGGTGCAGCAGAGTGCCCGCGTGACTAGTCACGCTTTTGCAGAGGAGGATTACTCCACCTCTGCATCGATGACATCGTCATCTTCTGGCTTGGCTTGTGTTTGTTCTGTGCCTGTTTGTTGTGCGGCGGCGGCTTGCTCTGCGAGTTTTTGGTTGAGTGTGTTGAGTGTATTGATCTTCTCTTCGATCTGCTCTTTGGAGGCACTCTCATCTTTGAGTGTGGCTTCGAGTGCTTCGATAGCTGCTTCAACCTCTGTTTTGAGTCCTGCTTCGACCTTGTCGCCTAGTTCTGTCAATGTTTTTTTGGTCTGGTGTACTAGTGCATCACCTTGGTTTTTTGCCTCTACGAGGGATTTGCGCTCCTCATCTGCGGCTTTGTTGGCCTCTGCATCCTGTACCATCTTTTCGATCTCATCATCGCTGAGTCCTGACGAACCAGTGATTTTGATCTCTTGTGACTTGCCTGTTGACTTGTCCTCTGCGCTCACGGTCAAGATACCGTTGGCATCGATATCAAAAGTCACCTCGATCTGTGGCACACCTCTTGGTGCTGCTGGGATATCTCTGAGCTCAAACATGCCCAATGACTTGTTGTCTTTGGCAAACTCACGCTCACCTTGGGTGACATGGATGCTCACTGCTGGCTGATTGTCCTCTGCTGTAGAGAATGTCTGTGACTTTTTGGCAGGAATGGTCGTGCCTTTTTCAATCACCTTGGTGGTAACTCCGCCTAGTGTTTCGATACCGAGGCTCAATGGTGTGACATCCAACAGCAATACGTCTTTGACATCACCGACCAATACACCACCCTGAATCGCAGCACCTGAGGCTACCACTTCATCAGGGTTTACTGAGTTGTTAAGCTCTTTGCCAAAAAATGCTTTGAGCTTCTCCTGTACCAATGGCACGCGCGTAGATCCACCGACCATAATGACCTCTTTGATCTCACTTTTGCCTAGACCTGAGTCCTTGAGAACCTCTGCTACCTTGCCAATCGTTCTCTCCACGAGATCATCCACCAATGACTCAAACTTGGCACGTGTCAATTTGATCACGAGGTGCTTTGGACCTGTGGCATCTGCTGTGATAAACGGCAGGTTTACCTCTGTCTCAGTCGCAGATGAGAGCTCTTTTTTGGCATTTTCTGCTGCCTCTTTGAGACGCTGGAGTGCCATGATATCTGCTTTGATATCGATACCGTTACTGCTCTTAAAATCATCAGCGAGAAAATCAACCACTCTGTTGTCAAAGTCATCACCGCCGAGGAACGCATCTCCACCAGTAGAGAGCACCTCTACCACGCCATCGCCAGTCTCTAGAATCGTTACATCAAATGTACCACCACCGAGGTCATAGACAGCGATATTTTCACTGTCTTTTTTGTCCATACCGTATGCCAGTGCTGCTGAAGTAGGCTCATTGATGATACGAAGTACATTTAGTCCTGCTATTGTACCTGCCTCTTTGGTTGCCTTTCTTTGTGCATCATTAAAGTATGCTGGTACTGTAATAACTGCATCTGTCACTGACTCACCCATATAAGCTTCTGCATCCTCTTTGATTTTCATAAGGATTTTTGCTGATATCTCCTGTGGCGTATATGTCTTGCCATCTATCTCTATCGCACATGCTCCACTTTTGTCTATAACACGAT
>CAZEIN010000263.1:0-3354 GCA_964512425.1 uncultured Sulfurovum sp. | reverse complement strand
AAAAAGTTTATCGTTGATGCAACACCACTGTATCGTGTTTGGGTGACAGGCTTTGGCTCAGATGGCGAAGCCCAAGATTTTATCAATGATCATGCTGTTCAGGGCGGATTCCTGATCAGACCTTAAAGGAGAGAGAATGTTAGAAAAAAGTAGGCAGACCAAAGAAACGCAGATTGCGGTTAAGCTCAATCTCTATGGCAGTGGGCAGAGCAGTATCGATACGGGCGTAGGGTTTTTTGATCACATGCTAGAGGCGTTTGCCAAACATGCCCATCTCGACCTAGAGGTGGACTGCAAGGGCGACCTACACATCGATGCACACCACACGGTAGAGGATATCGGCATCGTGATCGGACAGCTTCTGGGTGAAGCGATCTATCCTGTGCAAAAGATCGAACGCTATGGCAATGCCACAGTGGTGATGGATGAGGCAGCAGTGAGCTGCGATATCGACCTGAGCAACCGTGGCTTCCTCGTCTTTGAGATGCCTATCGGTGGCAAGGTTGGGGAGTTTGATGTGGAGCTGGTCGAAGAGTTCTTCCGTGCACTCTCTGCCAATATGCCCTTGACACTACACTTGATCTATCAGCGAGGCAAAAACAAGCACCATATCATCGAGGCAGCATTTAAGGCCTGGGCAGTAGCACTGCGTCGTGCGGCGACTCCTAATGAGCGTGCAGGTATCCCCAGCACCAAGGGCGTACTGTGAGCATCGAGCTGATTGTGCTGGACGTTGATGGCACGATGACTGACAGTCGCATCAGCTACTCAGAGTCAGGTGACGAGGTCAAGTCCTTTAATGTCAAGGATGGTCTGGGGATCGCCAGCTGGATGCGTCTAGGCAAAAAAGTAGCCATCATCACAGGCAGACGCTCAGAGATCGTAGAGCGTAGAGCCCGTGAGCTCCATATTGAGTACTGCTTCCAAGGTATCAAAGACAAACGCAAAACATTAGGCGAGCTTTTGGACAAACTAGAGCTTGGCTATGATAATGTAGCCACTATCGGTGATGATCTCAATGACTATACCATGCTCAAAGACGCTGCGATCTCTTTTGTCCCCAAGGACGCCACAGTAGCTGTAGAGCGTATCGCTACGGTGACACTACGCAAACGTGGCGGAGAGGGTGCAGTACGGGAGATGATAGACTATCTGATTGATAAAGAGGGGCTCACTGAGGAGCTACATAGGATATGGTCAGTAGAGTAGAGATTGTTTTAGGGGTTACGATACTCTTGTTTATAGGACAAGAGATACCGATGGAAGCAGTACTTGCACATAAAGTATCAAAAGACGAACAAAAAACCCTAGAGCTCTATGACACAACATTCTATGAGGTTAACCAGAGCCAACTACAGCATATCATCCAGACAGACCATATGGTCGTCTACCCCAATCGTACACACTTCCAAGAATTAAACCTCACTACCAATACCTTGACTCTCATTGCCAAAGAGGCGGTACTGAGGGGAGATATCATTGCGTTTGAGCAAAATACCACAGTGAGAAAATTTGACGGCACTGAGTATCATGCCAAATCTGTTCGATATGACAGGAGGCAGAGAGTATTGGTGTTGCCAGAGCATTTTAGTATCAAGGGTCAACGAGGAGATGTCATGGGTACAGATTTGGAGTATCAGAGCAACGAGGGTGTATTGCGGGGCAAGGAAATTGATGCCTCTTATGAGATGAAGTGAGCCAAGCGTTAGCAGGATATTTGGTAATGCTCTTGCGCCATTCGGGATAAACTATTGCCTATGCCTGGGAGTTTCTACTTTTTTAGGGTGATTGCCATGCTATCTTAAGCCAGATTGTCTATAATAAACCATAAACCCAAATTATGCAATAGAATTGTCAAATATCCTACTGATGCTTGGCAATTCTGTTGCATCGTTCGGGATAAAAATAGCATGTAGAATAATCCCAAATCATACATAAAGAGAAAAAATGACCCTAACCCAACTCAAAACCACTATCGCCCAGGAGGCAGGGGTGCTTCTCTATTTTTCAGGAGAGCACTGCAATGTATGTCATGCATTGAGGCCCAAATTTACGGAGGTGTTTGATGCGCATTTTCCTCTGGTCACGCAGATATTTCTCGATGCACATGAGTATCCTGCGATATCGGCACATTTTCAGGTCTTTTCTGTGCCTACGATGATAGTCTATCTGCAGGGCCAAGAGTTTGCTAGAGAAGGGCGTGCGGTGAGTCTGCATCAGCTGACAGAGAAGCTCTCTAGACCCTACAGCATCATGACTGAGGCGTAGCAGATGAAGCGAGACTTTGGCATCTCACTCTGGGGGGAGGGGAACTTTATCATCGAGGGTGATGATGTGCGTGTCAATCATGCCTCTGCACCAGCCCTGCTGGAGATCACACAGGATATTCGCTCTCAGGGCTACCGTGGACCGATACTGCTGCGGTTTCCGCATCTGATCAAAAAGCAGATTGACCACCTCTTTGATGTTTTTGCTCTAGCCAGAGAGGAGTTTGATTATCAGGGGAAGTTTCATGCACTTTTTCCGCTCAAAGTCAATCAGTTCCCTAATTTTGTCAACCATCTCATGGCGGTCTCAAAACACTATGCCTATGGACTAGAGGCTGGTAGCAAAGCCGAACTCATCATCGCTATAGCAAAGACCCCTCTAGGCGCTCCCATCACAGTCAATGGCTTCAAGGACAAGGAGATGATCTCACTGATCTTTATCGCTGCAAAGAGTGGGCACAATATCACCGTCACCATCGAGGGGTTGACGGAGCTAGAGACGATTATCGAAGTCTACGAGGAGCTCAATAGAGACTGCGACAAGCCCATCTCTCCGCATATTGGGATGCGTGTACGGCTACACAGTGCAGGGATCGGATCATGGGCAAAAAGTGGTGGCTATGGTGCCAAGTTTGGACTCAGCTCTACAGAGCTTCTCGAAGCCTATGATATCCTCGTCACCCATGGGCTAGAGGCTCACTTCTCCATGATACACTTTCATATCGGTTCTCAGATGTCCGAGATCAATCCACTCAAAAAAGCCCTCCGTGAAGCTGGCAATATCTATGCAGGGCTCAAACAGCGTGGTGCAGAGGGGCTGCGTGCGATCAATATTGGTGGAGGACTGGCGGTGGAGTATGCCCAGCATACCCTCTCTCAAGAGCGTAATTATTCTCTCAAAGAGTTTGCCAATGATGTGGTGTTTCTCATGCAGGAAATTGCACGTAGCAAAGGGGTAGAGGAGCCTGATATCTATACCGAATCAGGCAGATTCATTGCGGCCAGTCATGCTGTGTTGATTGCGCCTGTGCTGGAGCTCTTCAGCCAAGAGTATCACGAGAGTGGACTACGCCTCAAGCAGACCAAT
>CAZEIN010000262.1:0-3223 GCA_964512425.1 uncultured Sulfurovum sp. | reverse complement strand
ACCCCACAATTATAAAAATAACTTATGTCCTTTTTGCCCGAGATTTGCCATTAACAGGACAAAATGTCCGTTAAATAGCGTTATCTAGCATTAACAGACATTTGTCTTTTTAATTTTAGAGACAAGAGAGACAAAATCCGTTTGCAACATTATAGTCTCTCTATGGAGCGTGCCTATACGCACTATATCTTTATTCCGCAACAAAAAACACCCCATAGAGATGGCAAGACCAGAGATAGAACAGTTTTTGACCTTTTTGGCAGTGCAGAAAAAGGTCTATCCTTTCTTGATATTGCTATTTATCCAAGAAACGTTATATGCACTTTAGACTTAAACCCAAAATACACAATATTTGGTAGCCCTGTTCCATAGTTGGCTCTTATTTTTAAGCAATACAGCACTAATTTCACTTTTATCTACTGTCTCGAAAAAAAGTATGATATTATGTAGCAGTATATACTACGGAGGTAATGACTTATGGCAAAAACAAACTATTCTTACGAAAAACGGGGTAGAGAACTCGAAAAGCAGAAAAAGCAAGAAGAAAAGCGTCAGAAGAAACTTGATAAAAAGAATGATGCCAATAAGGGAGAGAGTGAGTCTGAATCATCTCCAGATGATTCTCTGGAAAGCTAGATTATTTTTTCTCGATTTTAGATTGAGTATGGACAGCATACACTGTCCATGATGATAGTCTTAAAGACCAGTAACGTTTTCAGCTTGTAAGCCTTTATCGCCTTCTGTTACTTCAAAAGTTACTTTTTGTCCGTCATTAAGAGAGACACGATCATAACCATTATTGTTAATATTACGGTAATGTACAAATACATCTTTTCCGCCATTTTCTTGTTCGATAAAACCGAAACCTTTTTCACTGTTGAACCATTTTACTGATCCGTTTACTAATGTTGCCATTGTTATTCCTTTGGTTGTTTGTACTGAAGTGTTGAAAATATAAAGTGGAGTGTTCTTGGGAGGATAATACTGCAAACAAAGGTTATCAATAAAAGTCAATCCAAAGATGAACTCTAAATCATCTTTCAATGCGCGAAGTATAGCAGAATAGATAAATTATAGCAAATGGTATGTCAACTTTTTAGTCTAGTAAGTCCATACTGTTCTGAATACTTTCATCTATAAACTTAAAAAGTTCATTTTTGTCATTAAGGGCTTTTAAGTATTCACTTCTATGCTCGTTCTCTATAAGTGGTGGAACGATATTATTTTGAATAGCTTGAAAAGCCATTATGAGTCTTCCTACTCTTCCATTACCATCAGCAAATGGATGCACCCTTTCAAATAATATATGAAACTCTGCAATATCTTCTAAGCGCATAGTGTTACTATCAAATCTATAGAGTAAATTTTCTAAATCATTTGAAATTTTATGTGGAGGCGAAAGTTTTATATCTACACCTTTAATGTATCGTTCATCTAGCCTGTATGTTCCGATAGGTTTAGAAACAAATTGTGGTGCTACATGCAGAGCATCTTCAAACATAATGGCATGAATGTCTTTTATAAAACTACTGTCAATAATGTTTTCTTTATTACTTGCCTCACGCACTATGACATCATAGGCTTTTGCAAAGCCTAAAATTACAAGTTGTTCTCCAAGTGGTTTATGTCCTGCCGTATGACCCAGCTCAAGTAACTCTTTTGTCTCTCCATAAGAGAGTGTTGTCCCTTCTATGGCATTGGAATGATGCGTGATAGAGATACGAAGTTGTCTAAAAAGTTCTTCTCTTTGTTTTAGTGATAAAGTATTTAATTTTTGCATAATTGTCATTCATCCATTTCAATAGATTTTTATCATTATATCAAAATAGTATTGATGATTAAACTTGTATTGACATGGTAAGTTTGACAGGGATTTACTTCGTTATGCCAGCCCTCTATTGTAACGTATAATGTAATTTACTATGCCACTAAACTCATAAGTTATCTATATATGTTCCACCTCGGGAGAGGAGGACAAGTAAAAATTTTGTTATTTTTTATGACAAAAAGAGTTTATTAAGGAGGGTTTTTCATGTCGACCCATTGAGTGACGTATGGTATAGATTTTTTAGTTGTGATTTCTCGCCAATCATTGGGTAGGTAGACATAAAACCTACGAGATGCTCTCTTCCCATGCTTTGAACGCATCATCGAAATAGACCAATCGTTGCTTTTTGAACTCTACGCTGGAGTAGAGTTTGCCATATTCGCTCAAGCCACTCTCTTTTGCCATTTCATCTATCAGGGCATCGCACTCCTCTTGGGTTTTGGCATGTACCATGGCAAAGAGATTGTAGGGCCAGTTGGGATATTTGGGGCGTAGGTAGCAGTGGCTGACGGCTGAGAACTCTGCCATCTCTTTGCCGATACGCTCACCATCCTCCTCTGGAACTGACCAGACAGACATGGCATTGGCTGAGAAGCCTGCTTTGCGGTGGTTGAGAATCGTCGCAAATCTGCGCATGACACCTGCGTCTTTGAGCTCATGGGCGATGGTGAAAAATGTCTCGTAGTCCATTCCTAGTCTCTCTATCGCCTCTGCGTAAGGCTCTGAGGTGATGGCGATGTCTTTTTGGAGCTCTTTGATGACTGCGATGTGGGTATCTGTGAGTGTGAGTGCTTTGTGGGCGACGCGTTTGACTTTTTCTTTTTTGGCTCTCTTGCCTGTGGTGTCCATCTTGACAGAGATTTTAAACATCTTGAGGGTGGGCAGGATGATAGCATCCTCTGCCCCTGTTTGCTCTTGAAGTATCTCTATGGTACGCTCTAGTCCGAACTGGGAATCAGGAGCCACTGCCATGGTAAACCAGATATTATAATCATGGTTACGCAAGTAGTTGTGGCTGACCCCTGGGTGGGCGTTGATAATGTTTGCCGCTGTCTCTATCTGCTCTGCTGATACTTTGAATGCCACTAGAGAGGATGTGTATCCTAGCCTCTTGGTGTCAAAGATCGCAGAGGTTTGTCGGATGATTTTGTCCTCTTTGAGTTGCTGTACGGTTTGGAGGACGTCTGCCTCAGTCGCATCGAGTGCCTTGGCAATCTCTAGGAATGGTTTTTGGGTCATGGGAAATGCATTTTGCATCTGGTAGAGTAGTTCGTCTTTCATGGTGGCTCCATAGTGTAATAGTAAGGAGTAGTGTAGCAAAGATTGACACATATCAAAGTGAATATGTTAAACTTCTGTTATATTAAAAACAATGATGGATAAAAAGGAACACAA
>CAZEIN010000261.1:0-1874 GCA_964512425.1 uncultured Sulfurovum sp. | reverse complement strand
CCTGAACTTGATTTATACCACACACAACAGTAGCAAAATGGGTAGGCAAATTCAACTAGAGATAGAGAACCACTCCACGGCACCAAAAGAGCCATATCTTTAAACCCAAATTAATACAACTACTCCACAATAAAAAGCTATCATACTGTATCTCAGAGAACTTCTGATAAAATAAAAATAGAGATTCACAAGGAACCCCATGAAAGCATTTGCTCTTTTACTCTCAGCAAGCATCCTGATGATGGCAGGTCAGATTAAAATACCCAGTAGTTTTTCAGCCAAATTTACACAGAAGATAACCAATCCTAAAAAAAAGAGCATACATTATAGCGGAACGATACGACTCAACAGTGATGGTGCACTCAAATGGAGTTATCAAAAACCAACCCAAAAAGAGGTGTGCAGTAACGGACAAGCCTTTACGATTGTCGATCATGATCTAGAGCAGGTCTCATTCCATAAACTCGATAGAGCACTAGATCTCGCTAGTGTGCTCAAAAGAGCCAAACATCACAAAGACAATCTCTATATCGCGACCTATCAGGGTGTGCTTTATACCTTTTCACTCGATAGCCATGGACGTATAGACCAGATTGCCTACAAAGACAGCCTAGATAATGTTGTCAATATCCACTTCCTCAATATGCGCTATAGCAGCAAGACAAATACACAATCAAGCATGCGATGTCCATACCCCAAAGCCTATGACATTATCAGAGGATAGGCAGAGATGAAGGGGGTTGATTTTTTAGAAAATGTAGATATGATGGTGTTAGCAAGTATCATCATTGTGGTGATTTTGGCATTTGTGCTGGTAGTGATTGTCTTTACTATAAAGTTTAAAACGCATTATGAGAGAATCAAGCAGCTCCAAGAAAACCTAGACAGCAAATCTGAAAAAAGCTTACTATTGGAGGAGAGCTTGAGTGAAGCGAGGATACTCAATGCCACGCATCAGCAAGAACTCAATCAACAAGATGGACTCAAAGCCAAGCTCCAAGGAGAGATCGATGCACTCACGCTCAAACTGCAAACAGCAGAGGAGAAGATAGAAAATCTCAATAGCAATATCGTAATGCTAGAAAAGAGCAAGAGTGAACTAGGTGCTAGTTTGCAACACACCAAAGAGAGTGTTCTCAAGCTAGAAGACACACTCGAACAAGCAACCAAGCGTAATGAGTTCTGGGTAGAGCAAATGACAGAAGTCAGAACCAAATATGAAGCATTGAAGCTCAAAATAAAATAGGGACAGAAACGTGCAGTTACAGCTAGATACCTTTGGCAATATCGGCGATCAGCTACGTGCTGAGATGGATGAATATGCACAGATTATCACATTTACTAAAAAAGAGATGCTTTTCGATGCAGATGATGCCATGGCATATTTCTATATCATATTGGGAGGGAAAGTCAAAATCTCTCAAATCAATTTTAATAATGGCAAAGAGCAGACAATCTACCTCATGAGTAGAGGGGATATGTATGATACCGTTACCTTGCTTGATGGTAAAATCCATGAGGTTCTCGTAGAGATACTAGAGGAGGGCAGTGCGATGAAGATCCCTATCGGCAAAGCCAGAGAGTGGATGTATGACTATCCAATCTTTGGTGAGATTGTTCTCAAATATGTGGCTACTCAGCTACGAAAAGTGGAGGAGCTTGCGACAGACCTCGCTCTTTTTGATACCCAAGAGAGATTGATTAAGCTGATTGTACAGAGTATGGAAAGTATGGATCAAAAAGGTAAAAATATCCTCGATGGACTCTCTCACACTGAGATCGCCAATCTCATAGGCACGGTTCGTCATGTCGTTGATCGCCATATCAAAAAGCTCAAATCTGACGGGGTACTAGAGGATAAACGGCGTAAAATC
>CAZEIN010000260.1:0-6322 GCA_964512425.1 uncultured Sulfurovum sp. | reverse complement strand
ATTGTTTATTTTTAGCCATGGGTTGCTCCCTTGGGGTGTGCTTGTGGGTTCTCTTGGTGTGCATTTGCCATCATGAGCCCTAGTGTTCTCTCATCTGCCTCATCTGCCATCACTTCACCTACGATTTTGCCATCAAACATTACTATGATACGGTCAGCCAGTGAGATCAGCTCATCTAGCTCTCCAGAGACCAGCAGGACTGCAGAACCTCGATCGCGCATCGCAATCACCTGCTTGTGGATAAAGGCAATCGCACCGATATCTACCCCTCTGGTGGGCTGTCCAATGAGTAGGACTTGGGGATTGGGATCCATCTCTCTAGCGAGGATGAGTTTCTGCTGGTTACCACCTGAAAAATTGGCTGATTTGAGCATAGGGTTATCGGGACGAACATCAAAAGAGTCCATCAGATGCTGGCAGTGGTTTTTGATCGCCTCTGTTTTACTCAGGATGACACCATTGTATTCAGGGCTATTGTGATAGCCCAAAATGGCAGATTCACTGGCGGAAAACCTAGGAATCAACCCACGCTTGATCCTGTCTTCGGGAACATGTGCGATACTCGATTGTCTGACTTTTTCAGGATTTGTCCTATGGTTGGGGGTGATATGGAGTCCATTGATATGCACTTCACCCTCGGTGCAGGGACGCATACCAGAGAGAATCTCTAGCAGTTCACTCTGTCCATTGCCAGAGACACCTGCGATACCCACAATCTCACCCGAGCGTACCCCAAAGGAGATATTCTCCAACCGTTTGATTTTTTGCGAATCTGTCAATCCTAGGTTTTTGATTGCGATGAGAGTTTGGCTAGGTTTGGCAGGGGGTTTGTCTAGGTCCATACGGATTTTTCTGCCTACCATCAGCTCTGCAAGTGCCTCTTTACTCGTTTCAGATGTTTTGACATTGGCGACCATTTGCCCCTGTCGCATGACAGAAACATTGTCAGTCAGATGCATGATTTCGCGTAGTTTGTGGGTGATAATGATAACGGTTACGCCCTTGTCTCTGAGTGAACGTAGGATATCAAAGAGCTGGTCGGCCTCTTGGGGTGTGAGTACGCCTGTGGGCTCATCGAGTATCAGTATCCTCGCCCCCCTGTAGAGTGCCTTGATCGTTTCTACGCGCTGTTGCTGTCCGACAGGTATCTCATCGATACGGGCATGGAGATTGACATCGAGCCCAAACTCCTCTTCGAGACGCTCCACTTCTGTGGTGGCATCAGCTATACTTCTAGAGAGCATCGCACCACTCTCAGCTCCGAGAATAATATTCTCAAGCACTGTGAAGTTCTCCACAAGCATAAAGTGCTGATGCACCATCCCGATACCTGCGCGAATCGCATCGGTAGAGTTGCGTATTTTGGTCTCTTTGCCATCGATATAGATCTCACCACTATCGGCTTCATAAAAACCATAGAGGATACTCATGAGTGTAGATTTACCCGCACCATTCTCACCAACGATACCGTGAATGGTACCTGCAGGAACAGCAAAATGGATATCTTTGTTGGCTTGGACTGCACCAAATGCCTTGGAGATCCCTCTCAGATCGATTGCCATGGGGGAAATGCTTGAAGAAGCGTCATTCATAGGGAATCCTCGTTATGTCAAAAGGCAGACACGTCGGTCTGCCCCTACGGGAAATGTAGGGCGCGTATCACGCACCATGTTAATACTTACAGCTATTGTCCGACATATAGTCATGTACCTTAATCTTGCCAGCAATGATATCTGCCTTGGCAGCGTTAACTGCTTTTTTCATCTCTGGTGTGATGAGTGCTTCATTGTACTTGTCGAGTGCCCAGTCTACACCACCCTCTGCGAGTCCTAGTGCCTGGATGCCGCCTTTGAACTTGCCATTTCTGGCATCATCAAAGAGGTTATAGGCCGCTACATCTACACGCTTGACCATAGAGGTGAGCATGGTGCCTGGCTGCATGTAGTTTTGGTTGGAATCCACACCGATGGCGAGTTTGCCAGCATCTTTGGCCGCCTGATAGACACCTACACCCGTACCACCAGCTGCAGCAAAAATCACATCTACCCCACGATCAAACTGCCCCTTGGAGAGCTCACCGCCACGGCTGGGGTCATTCCATGCTGAAGGGGTAGAGCCTGTCATGTTCTGAATCACTTCGATTTTAGGATTGGCATATTTGGCACCTTGCTCATAACCACAGGCGAAACGACGAATCAATGGAATATCCATACCACCTATGAAGCCAACTTTTCCTGTTTTGGAAGCCATAGTTGCTAGCAATCCGACGAGGAAAGACCCCTCTTGCTCTTTGAAAACGATAGATTGGACATTGGGTTTGTTGACGACCATATCGATGATACCAAACTTGGTATCGGGAAACTCTCCTGCGACTTTTTCGATAGCAGGCCCTTGTGCAAAGCCAATGCCTAGTACGGGGTCACTGCCTTTTTTTGCCATTTTTCGGATTGCCTGCTCACGCTGTGTAGCATTGGTGACTTCAAATCCTCTATAGCTGATGCCTGTGTCTTTTTTGAACTTTTCGAGACCATTGTAGACACCCTCATTGAAGGACTTATCAAACTTGCCCCCTAAATCAAAGACAACTGCGGGCTTGAGATCACCTGCTGTGAGTGTGGATACACTAAGTGCTGCTACGGTAGCAACGACTGCCAATTTTATCATTTTCATTGTTTCTCCTTTTTTGGTTTGGGTTCTGGTTTTTTGCTCAGGTTTTCAGGACCGAATGAGTCAGGCAAGAGCATCTCTATCGTAAAGGTTTTTTGATGACCTTTTTCGATATGGCAGATATGGATTTTTGTCTGGATATCTGCAAACTCTCTGATGCGTTGCCTACAGGCACCACAAGGGGTAATCAACTGATCAGAGTATCCGATAATCACTATCGCTCGAATCTGCCTGCCTCCATGTGCTACCATACTACCTATCGCCTGCTCTTCGGCACATGAACCACTAGGATAAGCAGCATTTTCAATATTGCAACCGCTATGAATCTCTCCATGCTCATCCAATACCGCAGCCCCTACAGCAAACTGGCTATAGGGTGCATAGGCATGATGATAAGCATCTGTCGCAGCGTGTAATAATGCTTCTATTTTATCCTGACCCATGAGAACCATTCTATCGTAATCTCTCTTAATGGTTTGAGGAAAATATTAGGATAATTTCATAAAAGTTTTATCCCAAATTATGCTATTGCATATTTTGGGTTTCGTGGTTTCTTTTGGTATCCTAAAGCCTCACTGCACTCTCTAGTGCTATCCTAATCATCTCATCAAATGCCGTCTGTCTCTCTTGTGCAGAGGTCTCCTCTCCTGTGATGAGATGGTCTGAGATACTGAGTAGGCAGGCTGCTTGTTTGCCTGTGGCTTTGGCATTGGTAAAGAGCCCATAAGACTCCATCTCTACACACTGAGCACCTGTGGTAGCCACTGTCTCTGCTAGAGGGCGAATCGCATAAAAGACATCCGAGGAGTGGACTCTGGCAGCATGTAGTGGGATATCGAGATGTTTGGCAGATTCTAGGATCGTTTGGTTGACGCTTTGTGTGGCATAGCCCAGATGGGTCTCCTCTCCCGTAACCAGCTTGGCAAAGGTGTTAGAGTCACTGTAGGCTTCGGTAGTGAGGATAACATCATAGAGTTTGAGATCTTGGCTATAGGCACCAGCGGAGCCAACACGAATGATCGTCTCAACATCATAGAATTTGAACAGTTCATAAGAGTAGATACCAATCGAAGGCACGCCCATGCCAGAACCAGCCACAGTGATACGTGTATCTTGATAGATGCCTGTGTACATAAGCATGTTGCGTACACCGTTGACCTGTTGCACCTCTGCTAGATAATTCTCGGCGATGAACTGTGCTCTGAGTGGGTCACCAGGCATGAGAACGATAGAGGCGATCTCCTCTTTGTTGGCTTGGATATGGGGGGTCATGGATTCTCCTTTTTTTATCCCAAATAATGCAGTAGGATTGCCAAATACTCCACTAAGCGAGATTGGTAATCCTATTTCGGGATTTGGGCTATTGCATATTTGGGCTTTATGGTCGTTATGCATCGTAATTGTACCATAAACCCAAAACCCGAACCTATCTCTTAATCCGCATTATGTTACACTATTGCCACACATATTCTATACAAAAGTAAACATGATGGCAAAAAAACCCGCTTCTAAATCTAGCAAAAGAGCACCCAGAAAATCTACGACACGTAGAGCCAAGGTCGCTAAACGAAAAGCGTACTTCACCTATGTGTTTATGACATTTTTGGTCATGGGTTTTTTGGTAGGGTTTGGATACTATCTAGGGCAAAAGAGTGTAGCTCAGCAGAGCCAGCCTCAAGCAGAGACGCTCTCTCAAATCTTTCAAGAGGTCACACCCACACAAGCGTACGATGTCAAGTATGATGAGGCGGGCTTTGGACTAGAGGGGATGATCGAAAAACTACATCAAAATAAAGCCAAAAAAGAGAAGCAAAAACAACAAAATACTACCACAACCATACTCAAAAAGGGCAAAAAACCCAAGCTGGTCATCATCATCGATGATGTCTCTCAGTCTTGGCAGATCAAAGCGATTAAGGCATTGCGTTACCATATTACCCCTTCTATCTTCCCGCCATCCAAGCAGGCAGAGCGAAGCCATCTACTCGCTACACAGCTCAAACACTTTATGGTTCACCTACCGATGCAGTCTGGCAATGCCCAGATGAACCGTATGCGAGGCACACTCAAGACTACAGATAGCCCAAAAAAAATGCAAGCCAGAGCCAAAGAGATACGCAAACTGTTCCCCAAAGCCAAGTTTCTCAACAACCATACGGGCTCACGCTTTACCAGCAACTATAAAGCGATGAAGAGGATGTATGGGTATCTGAAAGCAGAGGGATTTGTCTTTGTAGATAGCCGTACCTCTGGCAAGACAAAGGTACGCAAAATCACCAAAGAGCATGGAGATCGCTATATCGTCAGAGATGTTTTTATAGACAATACTCAGACTATCTCCTATATCCATAAACAGCTCTCAAAGGCGGTCAAAATAGCCAAAAAAAGAGGCTATGCTATTGCCATAGGGCATCCACACAAAGCAACATTCAAAGCCCTCTCTTCTGCCAAAGATCTACTCAAAGGAGTGAATGTTGTCTATATCGATGAGCTGTATCAATAGGTGGTAGCCCCAAATCTCGAAATAGAAATTCATGACTATATCATATCTATCTCATGACAAGATGGTATACTACTGCATCATTCGAGCTAACAAGGAGGCAAGGTGAAAATAGGATTGTTTATTCCCTGCTTTGTGAATGAGCTGTATCCTCAAGTGGCTATAGCGACATTGCGACTGCTGGAAAACCTAGAGTTTGATGTGGTCTATCCCATGGAGCAGACCTGTTGTGGTCAGCCCATGGCAAACAGCGGATGCAGTACAGATGTTGAGACACTGGCACATCGCTTTGTAGATATCTTCAAGCCATTTGACTACATCGTGGCTCCCACTGCCAGTTGTGTGACGATGGTCAAAGAGCATTATGATGGCTTTTTTGATGCAGATGATACGGATTTCCAGAGGGTTAAATCCAATATCTATGAGGTATGCGAATTTCTCCATGATGTGGTGCAGATAGAGGAGCTTGATGTCTCCTTTCCCTACAAGGTGGGCGTGCATAACTCCTGTCATGGGCATAGAGTGTTGGGTTTGGGTAGCCCTAGCGAGCTCCATACTCCTCACTTCTCCAAGCTAGAAAATCTCCTCTCCCTTATCCCTGATATCGAGCTGGTGATACTGGGTCGTTATGATGAGTGCTGTGGGTTTGGCGGGACATTTTGTGTGAGTGAGCCTGATATCTCTGTAGCGATGGGACAAGACCGCATCCGTGACCATATCGACTCAGGTGCTGAGGTGATGACAGGTGCAGATATGTCTTGCTTGATGCACATGGAGGGTATCGTCAGCCGCGAAGGCAGGCCACTCAAGGTGATGCATATTGTAGAGATCCTGGCAGGTACTTTGGGGGATGAGGAATGAGGAGTTTATTTTGCCTTCAGAATCCCGCCGAAAGGCTTTTGACGCTTGGGGCGGTATCCCGATGAATCATCCTACCCAAGCAGCCCAATTCGTAGCCAATGACACTCGTATGCACTGGCATGACAAATCCCTCTGGTTTGTACGAGAGAAAAGAGACAACGCCAGTCAATCTATCCCAGAGTGGGAAGCACTCCGAGAAGCAGCCGCTACGATCAAGGCCCACACCATGAGCAAGCTCGACAGCTATCTGGAGCAGTTCGAGCGAGAGGCCCAAGCCAAAGGGATTCATGTCCA
>CAZEIN010000259.1:0-6125 GCA_964512425.1 uncultured Sulfurovum sp. | reverse complement strand
ACCAATATGTGGATGAGGTCAACACCACAGACCTCGTCACCAAAGCACTCAAGGGGCTCATGAGTAATCTCGATGCCCACTCTGTCTATATGGATGCCAAAAGCTTCAATGACCTAAGCGTTCAGACCAAAGGAGAATTTGGTGGATTGGGGATCGTAGTCGGTATGCGTGATGGTGCACTTACTGTCATCGCCCCTATCGATGATACCCCCGCAGACCGTGCAGGTGTCAAAGCAGGAGACATCATCCTCAAAATAGATAGCCAAGCCACCATCGGCATGAATATTGATGAAGCGGTCAAGCTCATGCGTGGAAAGCCCAAAACCAAGATACAGCTCACCATGGTCAGAAAAGGCGCTTCCAAACCCGTGATCATCCCTATTGTCCGTGATATCATCAAAATCGAGTCTGTCAAAGTCAAAACGATAGAAAAAGACCTCCTCTATATCCATATCACTTCATTTGATGCCAAAGTCACCAATGATGTCAAAAAGGCTATGGCCGCACATCCTCTTGCCAAAGGTATCATCCTAGACCTACGTAACAACCCAGGAGGACTACTCAACCAGGCCGTAGGGCTACTCGACCTCTTTGTTGATGAGGGAACGCTGGTCAGCCAAAAAGGCAGACACAAGAGAGAAAACTCTATCTTTACTGCCAAAAAGAAAAACACCATCAACAAAACCATCCCTATGGTCGTGCTGGTCAATGGTGGTAGTGCCAGTGCCAGTGAGATTGTGAGTGGTGCCTTCCAAGACCGCAAAAGAGCCATTGTCATAGGCAAAAAGACTTTTGGCAAAGGCAGTGTGCAGGTAGTGATCCCTATCGGAGACAAAGAGGGTATCAAGCTCACCGTAGCCAGATACTATCTCCCTAGTGGCAGAACCATCCAAAACAAAGGGGTTACGCCAGATATCATCGTAGAATCAGGTGTCGTCAAACGCGAGAACAACAATACTATCTCCATCAAGGAGCGTGACCTCAAAAAGCACTTGACCATAGAGCTAGAAAAGATAGACCACAAAGCACCTGCTACCAAAAAGCGTACCAATGAGCATAACGCAAGCAAAACAGAAGAGGACAAAACCATCATCACCCAAGAGCGACTCTACAAGGATGCGCAACTCAAAAGTGCTACAGACATCCTCAAGGTGCTCATCATCACCAACACAAACAAGGAAGCAAAATGACCAAAACCACCCTGCTCTATGAAGGCAAAGCCAAGAAAATCTGGAACACAGAAGATCCAGATCTACTGATCTCTGAGTTCAAAGACAGCCTCACCGCCTTTAATGGGGAGAAAAAATCCAGCGAAGAGGGAAAAGGTGAGCTCAACAATGCTATCTCTACAGAGCTATTCAAATATCTCGATGACAAAGGCATAAGCACTCATTATGTCGATATGCTCGACAGCAACCACATGCTACACAAAAAAGCCGAAGTGATTATGATCGAAGTCATTGTGCGGAATATTGCTACAGGCAGTCTGACTAGAACACTTGGGATAGAAGACAAAACAGTCCTCCCCTTCACTCTCGTAGAATTTGACTATAAAAATGACGATTTAGGTGATCCTAAACTCAATGACCAGCACTGCATGATCCTCAATCTTGTTAGAGGTCAGGCGGATTTGGACTATCTACGCTATATGGCGCGGCGTATCAATACTATTCTCAGTGAATTTTATGCAGAACTTGATATCACTGTGGTTGATTTCAAGCTAGAGTTTGGTTATGACAAAGAGAGTAACATCATCCTCATCGATGAGCTTAGTCCTGACAACTTTAGACTCTGGGATGCCAAGACCCATGAAAAGCTAGACAAAGACCGATTTAGAGAGGGGATCGGTGGTCTCACAGAAGCGTACAGACTCGTACTAGATAGAATCCAAAACAGATAAGGAAAACCATGAAAGCAATCGTAAATGTATATCTCAAAGAGGGCGTTCTCGACCCACAAGGCAAAGCAGCACACCATGCACTAGGCTCTCTAGGTTTCGACAATGTCTCTGACGTGCGTATCGGCAAGCAGATCATCCTGGAACTCGATGCCAAAGACCAAGCAGCAGCCAAAGCAGAGGTCATAGAGATGACGGAGACCCTACTGGCCAATACCGTCATCGAAGACTACACCATCGAGATTCTCTAATGAAAAAGCTCAATGTATCCATCCTACAGTTTCCTGGTACCAACTGTGAATACGATACCGTCTATGCACTCAAAAAACTAGGACACAACACCCATGTCATCTGGCACAAAGAGGAGAACCTCCCTGCTGATACAGATTTGGTAGTGGTGCCTGGGGGGTTTAGCTATGGCGACTATCTCCGCTCTGGCTCTATCGCACGATTCTCACCCATCATGCAGGCAGTAGAGGCTTATGCTACTGCTGGCGGCATGGTACTAGGTATCTGTAACGGTTTCCAGATTCTCACAGAGATGGGACTACTCCCTGGTGCACTCAAACGCAACAACAACCTGCACTTTATCTCAAAGCATCAGACGATCAAGGTCATCAATAGTGACAATGCCTTTCTCAACCAGTGCAAAGCAGGAGAGATTCTCGATATCCCAGTAGCACATGCAGATGGCAACTACTATATCGATGAAGAAGGATACAAAAGCCTCGAAGTCAATGGACAAATCCTTCTGAGATATTGTGATGCAGCAGGTAAACCTATGGTGCTCAATGGTTCTGTAGAACAAATTGCAGGGGTCTGCAATCAGCAGAAAAATATCTTTGGACTCATGCCACACCCTGAGAGAGCTATGGAGTTTGTATTGGGCTCTGAGGATGGAGTACGCATGCTCAAGGGCTTTGAAAACGCATGAGAGCCCCAAGGCTATTTTCGCTCCTACTGCTAATCTCTTTTTGGGTAGGCACTGTTATGGCTGCCACCCAGTACAAATATAGCTATATCCCCAAAAGTGTATTTCGGACACAAGTATTTTCTGTCACGCTCTTTGCGGATACGGACAATAAGGAGAATCCTCCTCATTTCTCTTTTGATCCTACTGCCGAGATTAAGCCCATAGAAACAACACCACTCAAAGACACCAATGGGGGCAACACGTTTTATACGTTTTACTTCAAAGCCAACAAAAGCGATATCAAAATCCCCTCACTTACTATCACAGATAATGACCACAGCACGACACTCAAGAGCAGATATGTACCTGTACAGGTACTAGATAGCCAAAAGCATAAAACATTCTGTGGGTTGATTGCAAGTAGTTGCAGAATCATCACCTCTCAAGTTTCGGAGTTTGACGCTAAAAATAATCTCATTTCACTTACCCTCAAGGCTTCGGAAGCCAATCCAGAGGAGATACACACAGAGGGTAGCGTAGAGTCAGGTATCGAAAAGATCACCAAGCAGGGATCGGAGAGTATTATAGAGTACTATTTTGTCATTCCCTCTTCTCAAAAGAGTGTAACCTCTAGCTACTATAACACCCTCCAGAACAAATTTGTCTCCAAAACCATCTCCACAGACTACAAAAAGAAGCCTGTTGCAGCCCAGGAGAATCTCAACCCTATTGACAGTAGCTTCAACAAGCTCAAAAAATATGGTCTCTCTTTTCTCAGTCTTTTTTTCTTGTGGATGTTTTGGAAAAAGAAAGAGCTATTTTTTCTCGTACTGCTAGCTATATGTGTGATTATTCTCTTTACGCTCTTTTCTGCACATGGTAAAATCTGCGTACAAGAGGGTGCACCTCTCTATATCTTGCCTACAAAAACCAGCTCAACCAGTGGGCAGATAGATCAAGAGTTCACCACAGATATACTCAACAAACGCAATGACTACTATAAGATCGCATACGATCACAATATCATAGGATGGATCAAAGATGAAGACAGCTGCAAAGATTAGATTTTATCTAGGAGCGTTTATTATCTCTAGTATTGTTGCATTGATCATGATACCCTTGCTTTTTATACTCCCCTCCAAACACTGCTGGATACTGCATACCTTTAACAGACTCATTATTATCCTACTTGGCGGTACCATTGAAGAGGTAGGAGAGATTAATCCAAAAGCCAATATGCTTCTGATTAACCACCAAGGCATCATCGATATCATCGCTATGGAAGCCAGAGGCTGTACAGCCCTCAGATGGGTGGCAAAAAAAGAGCTCTTCCGTATACCTTGGTTTGGGCAGGTGCTCAAACGATCAGACATGATCTCCATAGACAGGCAAAACAAATCAGGACTCATCAAGCTACTCAAGGACTCCAAGGAAACCGTAGAGGTCAAAAAGCGTACTATCGCTATCTTTCCAGAGGGTACGCGTGCCAGTGGACAGGAGCTACTCTCCTTCAAGGCAGGTGCAGCATTGATTGCCAACAAACTCAAACTCAAAGTGCAACCCGTAGTGATAACAGGGAGCAAATATCTCCTCAATGAACACAACCGCACAGCGCATAACTCAACGATAAAGATTATCTTTTTACCCACTATTGAGGTTGACCAAAGAGGAAAAGAGTGGTATAAGGATATCGAGAAAGAGATGCAAAAAACCATTGATAGAGAGTATAGAGAGCACTACAGAGAGCGATAGTTTCTTTATTAATATTCATTAAAACTACCACGTTATAATAGTACCATACTATGACAAGGCTCTCTTTTTTATGTTTGAAAAAATACTTAGATTTTTTATCACCAACTCCCGACTCAACTATTTTCTCTTTGTTTTGATTTTTCTAGCGGGTGTGGTCTCCTATATGCGAACACCCAAAGAGATATTCCCTACGTTTGACCTAGATATGGTTGGAATCTTTGGACACTATAGCGGTACCTCCATCGACACACTGGACAAAATGGCCGTTCGCGAGATAGAGAATGAGATCAAGAGCATCGATGGCATTAACAAAATGGCAACCACGATCTCCTCTGGAAAATTCACCATCATACTCGAACTAGAGAAACGTGTAGACAAATACAACACTGCCAACCAAATCAAAGATGCCGTAGCTATCGCCAAACAAAACCTGCCTAGTGACATGAATGATCCTACTGTACGTGTGCTTGAGATCAAAAGAGCTCTGATCAATATCTCACTCTCTTCGGATACCCTCAACCATGCAAAGCTCATAGAGGAAGGCAATATCCTCAAAGAAAAACTACTCTCCATCAAAAATATTGCAGAGGTGACCATCTATGGAGATGCGGACAAATACTACGATATCACCCTGCATAGCCACAAGATCAAGGCACTAGGACTCAATGAGAGTGCAATTGTTCAGACCCTCTCTACTCTCTCCTACATCTACCCCGTAGGCAAAATTGAGGATCCTGATGAGGGGCACTACTATATCTCTACCTATAATGGTGCCAAAGATGCACAAGCCATGCTAGAGACCAAGATGCTCATCGGTGGAAAGTCTGTCTATCTCTATGATATTGCCTCTGTCACCAAACGCTACAAAGACAGCAGCACACTGTTCTCTGTCGATACCCAGAGTGCTGTCGATCTCTATGTCAGACAGAGCAGTGTCGGCAATGCCATTGAGATAGCAGATCAGATCAAAGCCCTCATCAAAAAAGAGCAAACAAGCAAAAACAATCTCATCTACACCCTACACAATGACAAGGCAGAATCGATCAAAGACAGGCTCAACATCGTCATCTCCAATATCTTACTAGGACTCATACTCATCACCCTATTGGTCATCCTGCTCATCAACAAACGGATGGCACTGATCATCTCACTAGGGATTCCCACCTCTTTTGTGATGGGGGCGATGTATTTTTATCTGGCAGGCTACTCAATCAATATGATTTCCCTCATCGGTGTACTGATCGCTCTAGGCATTATCGTAGATGATGCGATTGTAGTCAGTGAAAATATCCAACAGCATATCGAAGCAGGACTCTCACCCAAAGAGGCGGCCGTGCAAGGTGCCAAAGAGATGTTCAAGCCAGTGACCATCGCCTCTGCAACCACACTGTTTGCTTTTTTGCCTGCACTGATGATGAGTGGCACGATGGGCGAGGTGATCAAACTCATCCCTATCGCCGTCTCTGTGCTGGTGGTAGCATCACTGATTGAGTCTTTTATCTTTCTTCCCATCCATGCAGCGCATACACTAAAAGCCTCACAAAAAACCACCTCATGGGAGGG
>CAZEIN010000258.1:0-4100 GCA_964512425.1 uncultured Sulfurovum sp. | reverse complement strand
AATGCAGCTGTAGATATAGAAGTAAATTCGCAAAAAATGGCAATGCTTTATCTCATGAGTGCTTGGGGGATTTATGATGCCTCGATGGAGTCTGAAATGAAATCCACTATCAAAGAGTTTGAAGCATCGGTGAAGATGCTTAAAGGAGAAAAAGTCAATACACCCAAAATGCTCGCTAAGCTTAAAGAGGTAGAGCGAGACTTTCTCTATTTTAAAATGATGGATGTGCTAGGGAGCAGGTCAATCCCTACACTCATTTATAAAAAATCAAATACCATCCTCAAGAGTGCGAGAGAACTGGCTGCGGCATATGATAAGTCAATCATTCTCAACTGAGGCTTTGCCAATTTGGTATAGTATCCAAGTGTGGAAATCCATCTAGTCTGCCTAGTGGCGTAAAGTTGGTTTTATAGGCAAAGGCTTGACAGCCATCCACCCAATACCCTAGGTAGATATAGGGGAGTTTCATCTGTTTGGCTAAGTGTATCTGAAAAATCAGAGAGTAGGTACCTAGAGAGAGCCTAGCATAGTCTGGGTGATAGTAGAAATAGATAGAGCTAATGCCGTCATTGACAATATCGATGAGATCCACACCGATGAGCTGGTTATCTTGATAGTAGAGTACCTCTCTGCCAAAATCATGTGCCCCGTCAACAAAATTTTCAAAATACTCTTTTTGTGAGATGTTACGATGCCTCCAGCTGTCTTTTTGCGACTTCCATGCATGATAGCGATTGTAGAGTGTGATATGCTCATGACTGAGAGAGGGGCGCTGGATGATGATCTCTGTTTCTTGGTTGCGTTTGATTGCTTTACGTTGTGATTTGCTGGGTTTGAATGCTTCCGTATGGATACGTAGGCTTTTGCAGCTATCGCAACCCTGACAGATAGGGTGAAAAAAGTATTTACCAAAACGCCTCCATCCTCTATCGATCACTGCGGTGACAAAGTCCTTGCTGGCATGATCGATATGCTTGTAGTGCATCCGTACCTGCTTGTCAGAGAGGTAGGCACAAGGATAATCCAGCATACAAAAATCCGTAGAGTGCGGAGAGAGTGGGTTGTTTACTTTATTCATAGGTGCAATTCTATCAAAATTTCGATATGATATTACATTATGTTTAAGGACAATCCGTGTTTCTCTATCAGCCAGTAGAAGGGTATCGCTATAATAGTGACTCTATATTTCTTTATGATTTTATCAGTACCTTAAAACCTAAGGGTAGGTTGTTAGATATTGGGTGTGGTGTGGGAATTATTTCATTACTTTTAAGTAGAGATTATAATCTAGATACTACGATTATTGATAAACAAGAGAGTATGCTTACGTATGCAAAGCATAATTTTGAGATCAATGGATTGGATACAGAGGTACTTCTCGGGGATATTGCAGTGTTTGAGAATGAGGAGAAATTTGATTTTATTGTTTCTAATCCACCTTTTTATGATAGTAGTGTGACTCAGAGTGAAAATGAACATATAAATATAGCGAGATATAGTCATCATATGCCGATCGAAGTGCTTATTTCTGCTGTGAAACGTCTTTTGAAGCCTAGAGGGTATTTTGTCTTTTGTTATGATGCGAAACAGGTGGATATAGTATTACAAAGGCTCAAAGACGCAAAGATAAATCCAGAGATACTACGCTTTGTTCACCCTAAGGCAGATAGAGAGGCAAAGATAGTTCTCATCGCAGCCAGAGATAGCTCAAAATCTATGACAAAGGTGATGGCACCACTGATTGTTTTTGATTCTTCTAGTCAGTATTTAGAAGATGCAAATAGAGCATTTGAGAAGGCTGGCACACACAGCATCAAAGCCAGTAGATTAACATAAGGGTAGAGAATTTTGGATATCATGACGCATACACAGTACAGCTACCGTTTTGACCCCTCAGCATGTGAAGCGTGTAGGGGAAAATGCTGTAGAGGCGAGAGTGGTTATATCTGGGCAAAATACCCAGAGATTGTAGATATGGCAGACTTTTTAGAGATGTCAGTGGAAGATTTTGCTACAATGTATCTCAGAAAAGTCAAGCATCGCTACTCTCTGACGGAGAAGCAGTTGGGCGACAATGATGATGCCTGTATCTTTTTTGATGAGACACAGGCACGATGCACCATCTATCCAGTGCGACCACTACAGTGTCGTACTTTTCCCTTCTGGGAGCAATTTAAATCTAATGAACAAGAGGTGAGAGACGAGTGTCCAGGAATCCTATAAACGTATTGTTGTTATCTACCTGTATGGCTGTAGAGCTCTATGCTACTACCCCTGTAGCATCTCCTATCTCTGAGGATGCACTGATTATCAAAGCACTGCTTGATGAGGAAGCGGGTGAGCTCACCAAGAGCAGAAAGATTTATGAGGAACTCTATCGTATCACAGGCAAAAAAGAGTATCTCATCCAAGAAGCCAAAGATACACTCGTGCAGAAAAGTGACCCCGCACACTCTATCGATAATCTTGTGCAGTGGATTACGGAGCATCCTGAGGATAGAGATACCGAACTCTATCGTATGTTGGTGGCTCTCTATATAGAACAGGGCTCTTTGACAGATGCAGAGAATGTTGCTGATGAATATCTTACAACTGGTGCACCTATTGAGGATCAGATAGCCGTAGCCGCACTTAAATTGGAGTTAAATAAGCCTCAGGAGGCTGTAGATCTGCTTCGTAAGGTATATCGAAAAGAGAACAATGAAAAGGTCTTGTTGCAGTTGGTTTCTCTCCTTGATAAAGAGTTGAGAAAACGGCAAGAAGCTATTGAGCTACTCAAGAAGTATATTACCGACAATGAAGATGCCTCTGTGGGGAGTTATTTCAAACTCATTGAACTCTATGCGAAAGAGAAAAAGCTTACAGAAGTAGCGGATCTCTATAAAAAGCTCTATAAAAAAGACCCACAAAAGTATTTCTTGCAAAAGATTATTGAAATTTCACTCTATCAAAAGGATATTGATGGCGTGATCAATTTTTTAGAGAGTAATGAAGGAAATGAAGATATTCTTTTTACTTTTTACAAAGAGAAGAGACAGTATAAAGAGGCTATTACGATGGCTCAAAAGCTCTATCAAAAAACAGCTGAGTCAAAATGGTTGGCAGAAGAAGGGATGATGGTGTATGAACAGGCAAAGAAACGCTCTCGTGCCATAGACCCACACGCACTCAAAAAGATGCAAGAGCTCTTAGAGTTTGCTTTGCAAAAAGGGCTCAAAGACCCACTGTATCTCAACTATTATGGGTATACACTTATCGATCATGATATGGATATTGATAGAGGTATCATGCTGGTTAAAAAAGCACTACTCACTGAGTCTAAAAATACCTATTATTTAGATTCTTTGGCATGGGGGCTTTATAAAAAAGGCAATTGTGATAAAGCCTATGAGCTTATGATGCTTGTAGTAGCCAAAGAAGGACTGGGCGAAGAGGAGATTAAAATCCACTGGGATTTGATACGAAAGTGTTATCTTAAATAAAAAGAAAATGGAGTAGGAAATTGGCAGATATTTTAGATGAGATTATTCGTAAAACCAGAGATGATTTAGAGAAACGCAAAGTTGAATTTCCTTTAGAGTGGCTTGGTCGTTCATTGGCATACAATCCTTTTATGCCCAAGGATGTGCATGTAGCACTCAAGGCAACAGAGGAGAATCCCTATCGTATCATTGCAGAGGTTAAAAAAGCAAGTCCTAGCAAAGGGATTATCCGCGAAGATTTTGATCCTCTTTTAATCGCACAGTCATATGAGAAAGCGGGAGTAGATGCCATCAGTGTCTTAACTGAACCATACTTTTTTAAAGGAGATATCGAGTATTTAACCGGTATCAGAAGATATGTTGGAACTCCACTTCTTAGAAAAGATTTTATCTTCTGTGAATATCAACTAGTCGAAGCACTAGTTTACGGAGCTGATTTTATTCTTTTGATCGCTAAAATGCTTACAAAAAAAGAGTTAAAAGATCTTTTAAACTACACCTGGCATCTTGGGATGAACGCTCTTGTTGAAATTCATGATAAAGAGGATTTAAAAAAAGCGATACACGCCGGAGCAGACATAATAGGCATAAACCATAGGAATCTTGAAACTTTTGAGA
>CAZEIN010000257.1:0-7154 GCA_964512425.1 uncultured Sulfurovum sp. | reverse complement strand
CTTTTTCACTGAAATATGGTTACGTTTAGCTATGAGCCATATAGTGTCTCCCTTTCTTACGCGGTAGATACTGGGCATTTTCTTTCTTGCCTTTTTTTCACCAACGACCAGCAGGGTTCCTTTTTTAAGATGACTTTTTCTGCTAAGTTTGTTTAGTTTTCTTAGTTTCTTTATACTTATTTTATACTTTCTGGCAATTTTGCCAAGTGTGTCGCCACGCCTTACTCTATATTTCTTCAAGACTATTTTAGTTTTTTTCTTCGATGCAATAAATGTACTTTTTTTAGAGACCTTGAGTTTCTGCCCTACTTTGATCACACTACCTGCTTTGATATCATTGAGTGCCATGATTTCTTTGAGCGTGACATGATTTTTCTTGGCAATAGAAAAAAGTGTATCCCCGCCCTGTACTTCGTAAATGCCCTTTGGTACATCTAGTATCTCTTTTTTGGCAATCTTGACCCTCTCTTTTGTGGCATCCTCTGGAAAATAGGTATTGGTAGGGACTTTAAGGACTTGACCAATACGGATCATGGCATTACGCTCCATACCATTGGCTTCAAGTACCTCGTTGATCGTTGTGTGATGTTTGCGTGCCACAATAAATAGCGTATCGCCTTTTTCTATCGTATACTCTGTTTGACCTTTTGTGCGATTCTTTAGGGCAATTTCTTTCTCTTTGGCTTTTTTAATCTCTTCTGGAAAATAGGTATTGGTAGGCACTTTCAAAAGCTGTCCTATGCGGATCAAAGAGTTACGCTCCATACCATTGGCTTCAAGCACCTCTTTGATAGTGGTATGATATTTGCGTGCAATGGTAAAAAGTGTATCCCCTGATTCTATAGCGTATTCCGTCATACCCTTTTTCGGTTTCTGGCTTTTCTGTGCTATTTTTTTCTGTTTGATGCCATCTTTTGGGAAGTAGGTATTGGTAGGTACCCTGAGTACTTGCCCCACTCTGATGAGTTGTCCATATTCAAATCCATTGCTTTTTCTTACCTCTTCAGTAGTGGTGTGATGCTTTCTGGCTATAGTAAAAAGTGTATCCCCACTCTGCACGGTATAGTCACTCATTTTTATGTTGGTTCGTTTTGCCTGTATGGCAGTTGTTGAGATTGTCGCAATTAAAAGTGATATAAGTAATTTTTTCATACGTAAACTCCACTCCCTTATTAAATTCTTATCTAATTCTATACTAAATAATATTAGTTTGTCAAGAGAAACCCATATTTTTTAATAGAAATGTTGCACAAATTTCTATTATTCGGTATTTAAGTACGAAAATATACCATTTCTGAGATAATGAAACATTAACCATTGGTTAAAATGGTAAACAGAGAATTTCTGTATAATAACATCAAAAAGGAACATGTATGAAACTGTTGATTTCAGCACTAGGTCTCTCTATCCTGCTACTTGTTGGTTGCCAGGACAACAGTACGCAGCAAACTGCAAAGATTAGTAAACCATTACAAACCAAACTTCAAAACCCCTCATTGCTGCAACATCCTGCAATTGCTCAAACAAAGACACCTTCCAATGGGCTAGGCATTGTTGTAAAAGAGGGTCAAATCATTATTGATACCAAACAAACCAAGGCATTTTTACAAAATCTTGAAAGCAAAATGCAAAGTAGTTTTGATCGAATAGAGAGTAGTCTGCGCAAAGGGCAAATTCAGTCACCTAATGAAACAGGCATTATTATCACAGATACGACCCTACAAATCGATCTAAATAAAACAAAAAACTTTATGGAAAAATGGGTCAAAAGCATGGAGTCTGTTGCCGAAGAAATTGATGATACATTAAGAGAGATAGAGCAGAGTCTGCCCTAGTAGCAAAAGGGATTCCAGAGAGGAGATACCTCTCTAGAGAAAATTATTTAGCCAGTGCTGCCCTGGAGGCTTCTGCAATTTTAGTGAATGATTCAGGAGCATTCATCGCCATATCTGCAAGGATTTTTCTGTCTAGCTCGATATTGGCTAGTTTGAGTCCGTGCATAAACGTAGAGTAGTTCATGTCATTGAGTCTGGCTGCCGCATTGATACGGACAATCCAGAGTCTTCTGAAATCTCTCTTTTTTTGTCTTCTGTCTCTATATGCATATACAAGTGAGCGCTCGAGTTGCTCTTTGGCTTTTCTAAAATGTTTTCTTCTACCACTGTAGAATCCTCTGGCTTGCTTTAATAGTCTTTTATGTCGTCTGGTTCGTACGACACCTGTTTTTACTCTCATGGGTTTCCTTTACCATTTTCTCTATTTAGAAATAGGTGTCAAACATTCTCTCTGTTTGAACTTGCCCCTAATCGGGGGTAACTTGCTTTAGTGATCAGTTATGCAATACACGCTTTGATGTTTTTGGCGTCTGCACTGTCAACATACTTGGCTGATCTCATCTGTCTATGGTGTTGACCATCGACTTTAGTCAGGATATGGCTTCTATAAGCTGTTCCTCTTTTGATCTTGCCGCTTTTTTTCACTTTAAAGCGCTTGACAGCACCTTTTACGCTCTTCATTTTTGGCATTTTGGCTCCTTTCTTGTATTTCCCTGCATATAGAAATAGGGGTCGGTATTATACCGAGATTATTTTAGGAAGAGCTTGCACCCATCTATCTGCAGAATAGGGGATACAGTAGAGGTGTTGGAAGAAAATGCTATACTACTATACTTAATAATCACTGTTAGAGCTTTCATTTGGATCCATTCATATCGCTCTATAGCCGCAAAGAGAGAGAATGTCAGTAAAAATACTCTATATCGTACGTCATGCAAAATCAAGTTGGAAAGATACCAGTCTAAAAGATTTTGACCGCCCTCTCAACAAGAGAGGCAAACGCAATGCTCCATTCATGGCAAACATCCTACATGAAAAAGGTGTTTGTCCAGAGATTATACTCTCCAGCCCCGCAAAACGTGCTAAATGCACGGCTGAGGCATTATGTACTACGCTAGGAGGAGAGTTGGTACTAGAGGAAGCTATCTATGAGGCCTCCCTCTCTACCCTAAAAATACACTTGGAAAAAGCATTTGAAATATATGACAGCGTGATGCTAGTAGGTCATGATCCTTCAATCACTATGCTTAACAACACGATTTCTAATATCTCTATTTACCATATCCCCACAGCAGCTATTGTTGCTATTGCATTGGATGAAGGTGATGCATTCAAAGGTACCCAGCTATTTTATGAGTATCCCAAGAAGCATAAAAAGAAGATGTGAATAAGCCTACATCATTAGATCTCTGCCCTCCACAAAAGCCCAATAGCATCCACATGGATATCTCTCTTTTTGGGTTTTATGGAGAAAGGCTCTATCTTATAATTCTCTATACTGTACTCCTCTGAGAGTGCTTCAATCTTCTCTTCGAGTTCTGTCTCCAAATCATAGATCTTCTCTTCTATTTCTACAACACGCTCCTGGGCTCTGGAGACATCGCCTCGCTCTTTGAAAGCACGACTGCCTCGACTAATACTCGTACCAATCTTGGTAGCCGTGGCTCTACCAAAAAGTGCCCCTAATATCGAAGCTCCTGCACTAAGTAGTGAGCTCATTTGGTCACCTTTTTCTTTCTCTACCCGCTCTTTGGCACGAGAGAGTTGATCGAGGAGACGTTTTTGCTTTTTCTCATACTGCTCGCTCAATTTTTCTAGAGCCTCTTCGTTGCGTTCATTTAATTCACCCTGCACGGCAACCTTGAAATCTGAGAGCACCTCATCAACCTCTGACTCTAAGCGTAGCGATCTGCATCGGTACATCTCTAGCTTGCTACTCTGGTAGAGATAAGAAACAAGCTCTTTACTTGCACTTTTGAGCCCTTTGTCCCCTAGGATACTATCTGGAACGGTACTATACTGAGCATCTCTTGGCTCTCTGGTCGGAAGCTTGGTGAAATCTAAATCTTCCACCTCTGCCTCATCCCAATCAATCGAGGTGAGACTACCTAAATTTAGATATATCGACCCCGCCTCAGTAATCTCTATCCCTCGTCTACTATCATGGTAGTAGACCTCTGTATTGGCTACTAAATAGGGATGATAGCGATGTATACCAGTCATATCTAGCTCATAGTATTGATCGATACTACTGTCGACTGTGTTAATACGTTTAAATATAGAGGTTGACAATTGCTCTACAATAGGTTCTTCTACTGCAGTTTGCTCTTTTTGTGTTGCCATTAGTAGCGAAATCTCAGATTTCTTGAGAGGGCCTTTGAGATAGCTCAGTACCCAGCGAGTGCCAAAAAGTCTAATATCCTCTAAATGTGCCGATTTGAGAAAGAAGGTACGCTTCTTGAGATTTGCCAGTAAGCTAGCTATCTCTTTTTTATCAAAAGAAGAGCCCATCTTGCCCCCTAGTCCATCAATCACACGGTTGACATCCTGCGTAGTCTGGAGACGACCAATGCACCAAGTACCGATATTGGAAAGCCCCCTATAATCCAAGTCTACTGGATTCTGGGTACTCAGTACGATACCTACCCCATAAGCTCTAGCTTGCTTGAGCAAGGTAATCATCGGCTCTTTGGAGGGAGGGTTTTTGGTTGGAGGAAAGAAACCATAGATCTCATCCATATAGAGTAGGGTTCTGAGACGACTAGAACCACTCTGCAGACGCATCCATGCGATATATTTATTGAGTAGCAGCGTCACAAAGAACATCCGCTCATCATCATTGAGATGCGAAATAGCAAAGATTGCAATCTTTGCTTTCCCTTCCTCATCATAAAGAAGCCTTTGAATATCTAGTGCCTCACCACTAAGCCAATTACTAAAGTTGGGTGAAGCAATGACCGCATTAAATTTACTAGCAAACTTGAAACGTTCCTTGCTAGGATAGAAACTATTCAGTGGAAGTACCCCAATCTTTTTGAATGGAGGGTTGACAATACGCCCTACCAGCTCCTCGATACTCAAGTTCCTGCCATCCATCCAGCTACGGCTAATAATCTGTGTAAGGAGTATATACTCTTTGGAGTCCAGTGGATCTGCTTGGATGCCGATTAGAGAGAGCAGCCCCATAATAGAACTTTTTAGGTAGGAGGCAAAGTTATCACTGTCCTCTAGAATTTGACTATCAGGGAGTGCTAATGAGCTCATTAGATTGATCTGCACCCCAGCTTGACTGCCTGGCGTGTAAATGGTTTTTTGCACACGTCCAAATCTCTCTACCCGCTGGCTTGTCTGCCCCCAGCTTTCAATACCTTCTTTCCAAAATGAGGCTATTTTGACTGCATAAGTGGTGGCATCCTCCCCTTTTGATTCTGCCTCATCTTTAACCCATGACACAAAACTCTCTGTTGAGAATGTAGAATCTGTCAAACAGAGGTTACCCATATCACCTTTAGGGTCGATGACGATAGAGGGGATGTTGTCGATCGCTGCCTCTTCGATGATACCCACACCCAAACCCGTTTTACCACTGCCCGTCATACCGATAATCGCTGCATGGGTAGTGAAGTTTTTATTTTTGAGAAGTGTCAATATCTCTGTTGGTTTAAACTGCTCTCTGTCAACATCTTTACCTAGGTAAAATAGTCCTGCTTTTTCATAAATCTCTTCCATTATATTTCCTCACAAATATAGATATAAAGTATTGTAACGAATATACTATAAACCTATAGTGTTAAAATATTGTGATAGGATAAATTGTGTATTAGGGAGAGAATAGACAGACCTCTAGACAAGTGCCCAGAGGATTTATAGAAATAATCTTATGAAATAATCTCTATCTCTTGGCTAGAGCTATATACCTTGACTTTACTTCCTTTTTGGTTGCCTATGTTTACATTGGTAATAGCGGGTGTTGTGCAACCTGCAAGTATCATTGCGGCTATTGCCCCATAAATAATTTTTTTCATCTCTGTACTTCCTTGTTTTTATACTAAATTAAGCGTAAATACTTCTATGTATACGTAATGAACGAATTTTAGCAGATTAAACCTCAAAATAAGTTTTAATCTTGAAGAATATTCGTTATTTAGCGTGTTTTATGCTCTTTACACCTTATTTGCTCTTTTTCTTCTTTTTCTTTACCTTCTCTATCTTTTCAATACCTTGCAACATAAAAGCATAAGGTTTTTCATTGGCTGCTGCAATCATAACCAATACATCTCCCTTTTTTCGAGAAATATCAAAAAGTGTTATGTGCTTAATCGTTTTATCTACAGCAACTTTATCTTCATGTTTTAATGGTAGTCGATAACCATTCCCCTCTGAACGTAAAAGTTGATTTTCTTCTTTGCCAATCACCCAACAGACTTTAGCACGAGAAAGCCCATAAAGTGAATTACTAGTATTTTCAATACAGAAACGATCAAATTCACCCTTTTCTATGGTCAAGTTCCCATCACTAAACATAATATCACGATAAAGTACCATAATAACCCTATCTCCATCAATTGCTTTACTTAGATAGGAAAAGAGATGCTTATTAGAGCTACGCTGCATATTCAGTGCTCCATAGAGTCCCAGCATAACGATAGAAAGAAGTGCAACCGATATCAGCACTTCAATCAGCGTAAATGCCTTACGCTTCTTCATCATTATCTATCCATAAGTCCAACACGCAGTGCCTCTTCATAGCTGGTGATACCTAGCTCCATCATATCACCTAATTTGTCAGAGATGGTACGCATGCCATCTTTTTTCATCACTTCCCTAATCTCATTGTCATTAAGACCTTTAGCGATCATGTCTTGCACCTGATCATCAATGATAAAAAGTTCTCCGACTGCTTGTCGTCCTTTGTATCCTGTAAAGTCACACTCTGGGCACCCAACAGCCTGATAGAATGTACCTGTTTCCTTTAGCTTTGATTCTGCCATAGTAGCATCATCAAGTAATGTGAGTACCTTACAGTGCGTACAGAGTTTTCTAGCAAGTCTCTGCGCCAATACGCCTAACAATGTGGAAGAGAGCAAATACCCCTCTGTCCCCATATCCATCAATCTAGTCAAAGAGGAGGTTGCATCATTGGTGTGTAGCGTGGAGAGCATTAGATGCCCTGTCAATGCTGCTTGAATGGCTATCTGTGCTGTTTCTTGATCTCTAATCTCTCCTACCATTACTACATCATGATCTTGTCGCAGGATAGAACGCAGCCCCGAAGCAAACGTAAGTCCTACTTTGTCATTCACCTGTATCTGGCTAATA
>CAZEIN010000256.1:0-9866 GCA_964512425.1 uncultured Sulfurovum sp. | reverse complement strand
CGGTCATTGTAACCATAGTATCGATCATAGCCGTAAAATATACCATCAAAATAGTATCCATAGCGATTAAAATAGCCATACTCATAGCCATATCTATCATAGAAAGAGGCTCTATCGTAACGGTATGCTAGATACCAACCTCGCTTGAAATTTCGATATGACCTCTGTCTAGGTCCACGAGGAAAGCTCCAGCTATCTCCGTACCGAATTTCTTCTTCCACATATCTTCTTTGTTGTTTTCTGCCTGAGGAGTCAAATATATCTCGTGCTTTTCTATGAGAAGATACTCTTCTTTTGGGTGCATGACCTCTTTTCTTCATAGATAGATACTCTTTTTGTGTTCTGAATTGTTTTTTGTGAGCACTTTTTTTTGTCATCTTTCTATCAAGTCTCTGTACTTTTTTGGCACTCATTTCCTGTGCTGAGGCAGTATGCATGCCTAACCCTATCATCATAAATGCCGTCATTGCGATTGTTGAAATCAACTTTTTCATTTTATCTCCTTTTTTCTTGTTGGATACCGTATTGTAACTGTATTTTGTGAAGTGATTGTGAGCAATACTATTCCCAAATCCCGAAATAGAAATTCATGACTGCACACCATCATCGCATCCTATTTCGGGATTTGGGCTATTCTCCTGTCACCAATGCTTCTGCGAGATAGACACCTAGTTCTCTGGCTTCTTCTAGGATGCTGTCACTCACTTTCATGCGACTTTCGATAATAACATCAGCCAGTTTACTTTTGATATGTAGCTCTAGAGGTCTGTTGCCTGGGTATTTTTCTGCTAGGCACATAAGCTCCTCTGCGATGGCAGGGTCTGGCATGAGGTTGAGTGCGAGGATGAGTGGAGGCTGAACTGGTTCAGGGGTATGCTTCTCCTCTTTTTTGACTGCGACTTTCTCTTTGCGTGCATCTTTGATGGATTCGATCTTGAGAATATTCATACGGGTGAACTCGCCATCTTTGCTGATCTTGACTTTGAACGCGATAGGCTTGGTCGTATCAAATCCCTCATCGAGCTCTTTGAGTCTCTTATCAAACAGCATCAATTCGATATTGCCATGCAGATCCATGATATTGGCGATACCGAATTTGTTGCCTTTTTTACTGATCTTTTCTGTAATAGACTCTATTTTCCCAATGATCAGTGCTTGTGAACCATCTGCCAAATCACTAATCTCAGAGCTGAGTGTATAGTTGATCTCGCTCAGTGTTTCGCGGTATTTATCCAGCGGATGTCCAGAGACATAAAAGCCCAGAGACTCCTTTTCCATCTCTAGTATCTCCATGGGCTCAAACTCATCTAGATGGTTGAGCTCAAGTGTGACAGAGGTCATCTCCTCTCCTCCGCCAAAGAGTGAACCTACGGCATTTTTTTTGGCATCTCCTGCCCGTTTGGCCGCATCGATAATCTCCTCTATCTGAGCGATGAGAGATTTTCTAGAGTAATCAAAACTATCCAGAGCACCTGCTTTGATCAGGGACTCGATGACTTTTTTATTGACTTTACTAGAATCAATACGAGAGACAAAATCAGAGATATCTTTAAATATACCTTCTTCTCTGGCTTCAAGCATACTACTGATTGCAATATCACCAGCTCCTTTGACTGCACCCATACCAAACATAACTACTTCATCCCCATCAATATTGGTGGCTTCAAAGACCAATCCAGAGCGATTGATATCAGGGGGGAGGAGTTTGATACCCATGTGTCCGAGTTCATCGACATATTTGACCACTTTATCCGTATTGCTCTTTTCTAGTGTAAGTATCGCTGCCATGAACTCCGTAGGATAGTAGTGTTTGAGATAGGAGGTATAGAAAGTAATCATCGCATAGGCAGCAGAGTGGGATTTGTTAAATCCATAACCTGCAAACTTCACAATCAAGTCGAACAGCTCTTCTGCTTTGGCTCTGTCAAACCCTTTCTCCGCTGCACCATCGGCAAACTCCGCCTGTAGCTTGTCCATCTCCTCTTTGATCTTTTTACCCATCGCTCTTCGCACCAGATCCGCCCCACCTAGACTAAAGCCACCGATAGTCTGCACGATTTGCATGACCTGCTCTTGATAAACGATTACCCCATAGGTAGGTTTGAGGATGGGCTCAAGCTCTGGGAACATATAGGTGATCTCTGCTCTACCATGCTTCCTCTCGACAAAATCATTGAGCATCCCAGACTCCATAGGACCAGGACGATAGAGGGCCAGCATTGCAATCACATCCTCAAATCCATCAGGTTTGAGCTTTTTGGCGAGCTCCTGCATGCCAGCGGATTCGATCTGGAACAGTCCGAGTGTGTCGCCTGTACCGATATAGTCATAGACCTCTTTGTCTTCGATATTTTCCTCGACAAAATTGATTCGTCTGCCGTGACGTTTCTCTACGAGTTTGAGTGCCTCCTCGATCACCGTTAGGGTTTTGAGCCCGAGAAAGTCAAACTTGATGAGATCCACATCCTCGACATATTTACCACTGTACTGTGTTGCGAGGGTATCAAGTCCTGACGGCTTAAATAGGGGGGTTTTTTGCCAGAGCGGCTCATTGGAGATCACTACACCTGCTGCATGGGTTCCTGCATTGCGGTTGAGTCCCTCTAGGGCTAGTGCATATTCCCAGACCCGTTTGGCAGAGGGATCACTCTCTAGTAGCTCTTTGATCTTGGGCTCTTTTTCATAGGATTTTTTGAGATCGATTCCTAGCTCATCTGGGATGAGTTTTGCCATGGCATCTGCTTTGGCATAGGGCATATCCAGCACTCTGGCAACATCACGGATCACCCCTTTGGCGAGGAGCTTACCAAAGGTGATGATCTGGGCGACATTGACGCGTCCATACTTCTCTACTACATAATCGAGAATCTCCTGACGGCGTGCTTGACAAAAGTCCATATCAATATCTGGCATAGAGATACGCTCTGGGTTCAAGAATCGCTCAAAGAGCAGTCCATAAGGCATAGGGTCAATGTCCGTAATACGCAATGCATAGGCCACCAGTGAGCCCGCTGCCGACCCTCGTCCTGGCCCTACAGGGATACCCATCTGTTTGGCGGCATCGACAAAGTCCCAGACGATGAGCATATAGCCTGGGAATTTCATGTTGTTGATGATGTCAATCTCTACTTGGAGTCTGTCATGGTACTCTTGATGCTTCTGCTCTGGTACGATTTTGAGTCGCTCTTGGAGTCCTCGTCTGGACTCTTCTATGAAAAGTACCTTATCATTTTCTAATGAGTACTCTACTTCTGGCTCAGGCAACTTCAGTCCAATTGCTTCTGCCCGCTCTCTAGCAAATTTGAAGTTGGGAGGCGTGGGGTTGCCTAGCTTGATCTCCAGATTGCATTTCTGGGCAATCTCTTGGGTATTTTCCAGTGCTTCGGGAATATCTGCAAACAGCAGTGCCATCTCCTCTGGAGATTTGACATAAAACTCATGGACAGAGTGACGTAGACGATTGGGATCATCATAGAGTTTGTTCATCGCAATACACATAAATGCCTCATGGGCATCTGCATCTTTTTGAACAGCATAGTGGGTATCATTGGTAGCGATGATTTTAATCCCCGTCTCTTGGGCAATCTGTATAATCTGCTTATCGATACGATGCTGATCCCCAATCCCATGACGCATCATCTCTAGATAGAAATCTTCTCCAAAGAGTGCCTTGTATTTGAGGGCTATTTTTTTTGCTTCTTCATAGCCCTTGGCACCAAGCTTGAGGTTGCGATCGGAGAGGTTGAGTTGCCAGTTGACCTCACCTTGGAGACAGGCAGAAGAGCAGATGAGACCTTCGCTGTGCGCTGCGAGCAGTTCCCAATTGATACGCGGATAGTAGTAAAAACCATTGATATAGGCTTCAGAGCTCAGACGCATGAGGTTTTTGTATCCGATGTCATTTTTAGCATACAGGCAGAGGTGAAATCGCTGACGGACAGTTTTGTCGCCCAAATCTGGTTGATTGTGGAGATAGGCTTCCATCCCGATGATTGGCTTGATCCCCTCTGCTTTCATAGCATTGTAAAAATCAATCGTACCAAACATATTGCCATGATCTGTCATTGCCACAGAGTCCATGCCTAGAGCTTTGATCCTCTTGGCGAGGGGTTTTATCTTGTTAGCTCCATCTAGCAGTGAGTACTCTGTATGCAGATGCAGATGGGTAAATTTGGGTTGGGACATTGATGGCCTTTGGTGATAAATAGTAATAGAATATATCGAAGTTTTTGTAAAAGAGGAGTTAATTGTAGATATCTTTTTAGCGTCCTAGCTTGAGTATGTGCAGTATCAGTCTCTCTGGCTTTCATCCTGTACCCATAATCCCAAAATACAATAATACACCCAAAGAATATGTTTGGGTAACGAGTAATGAATGGATGGTTAATCAGAGAGGTATTTTTGCTTATTTTATGAGAGATTGACCGATACCACCCTCCATAAAGCCCTCCCCAAAAGCCTCAGCAAAGAGCCTAATCGCCAAATCTCCTGTGCAGTGTGTGGGCATCACTTTTTCAACACCTAGTGCTTGGAGTGAGGCTATCTGCTTCATGATACCCTCTCTGGAGGTCTTGAGGAGGTGAAACCCACCCAATGCGATCTTGACCTCATGCTCTATAATTTGGTTGGCTTTTTGGACGATATTGGCGATACCGTAGTGTCCGCATCCAGTCAGAAGCTTGGGCGTGTCGTCTGCGATGACGAGAGAGTGTTCTGGGTCTTTATCTCCGAGTAGTCCTGTGGTGTAAAGCTCAGCAAATAGGTGTATCGGTTCTTTGCCAATGACTATCACCTCTTTGGTCAACGTTTTGAGGTCATGAATGTAGTGTTTGGAGAGTGTAGCTGGCACATAGAGTGTGATATCAGAATTGAGCTCCAAGATAGAGTCTATCCCGCCAATATGATCCCAGTGATTATGGGTGATAAATAGATGTCTGATGTGTGTGACGTCAATATATTGTGCTCGGATATTTTGTAGCAGGGCACGCCCATTGCTACCCGTATCAAAGAGGAGCTGATACTGCTCTAGATAGGCTGCAAATCCCCAGAGAGAATTGCAGCTGTCCCCTGTGGCATAGTTGTCAAAGAGGATTTTCATTTTAATATATGCTTATCCGCCATAAATGAAATTTGGGAGCCATAATGATATTTGTGGGATATAGGTAACCAGCATCAATCCAACAAAAATCGTAGCAGTCCATGGCAATGTCGCTACGACTACCTCTTTCATAGATATGCCGGTGAGCGAGGAGGTTACAAATAGATTTAAGCCTACAGGAGGAGAAACCATACCCAGTTCCATGTTGATAGTAATCATAACACCAAAATGAATAGGATTGATACCCAATGCCACTGCGACAGGAAGCAATAGTGGTACCATAATCATAATAATTGCACTAGGCTCCATAAATGCTCCTGCAACAACAAGCAAAATATTAACAAAAACCAAGAACATAATCATACCAACATTCGCATCCACTAGTGCTTGTGTAATTTGCTGTGGTACATTTTCTATCGTTAAAAAATGTGCAAAGAGCATAGCATTAGCAATAATAAACATAATCATGGCAGTGGTTTTAGCAGAGTCAAGAGCGATCTTAAAGAAATCTTTGAATTTGATGTCTTTATATACAAACATTGAAATTAAAAATGCCCATACTGCTGCTGCAGCTGCCGCTTCTGTAGGGGTGAAAATACCACCGTAAATACCGCCAATTACTATAATAATAGTCATAAGTCCCCAAGAAGCATCTTTCATCTTTTCCATACGTACCTTGAAGCTCTCTGGATCAGTTCTTTTAAATCCTAATCTTTTGGCACCGATATAGGTAACAAACATGAGCATAGACCCAATCATGATACCAGGAATCACGCCTGCCATAAAGAGTTTACCAATAGATACTTCTGCTGTCACACCAAATACGATTAGTACGATTGATGGAGGAATGAGAATACCAAGTGATCCTGAAGTGGCAATAGTGCCAACTGCATACTTGCGAGGATAGCCTGCTTCTACAATGGCACCAAACATGATCGACCCAATTGCAACAACCGTAGCAGGTGAGCTACCGCTCACTGCAGCAAAAATTATACTTGCAAAAATAGCAGAGATAGGAAGTCCGCCAGGTAGGTGTCCTACCACTGATTTTGCAAAATCAATAATTCGTGTAGCAGAAGAACCTTTGCTCAGAAGATTCCCTGCAAATATAAACATAGGGATAGCCATCAGTGAATAGTGTTCAACCTTTTCAAACATCATAGAAGAAATTTCTATAGGATTGATATCCGTATATATCACCATTGTAAGAAAAGTAGATGCTCCTAGAGAAATTGCAATAGGAGTCCCTAAAAGCAAAAGGGCAAAAAAGATAAGAAAAAGTATTGATACACTCATAGCATACCTCCTGTTTTTAGATGGACTTCATCAAGTACTTTGTCTATCTTTGCTTCTTTCATAAGATCACTTGTTTCGTTGGTAAACTCAATCTCATTTGCTGGTGTTTTAAGCAGTACATAAAAGTGTTCTGCAACTCTATATGCAGCCAAAGAGAGTGCTACAGGTATCACCAAGTATGGAATCCACATGGGTATTTCTAAATCAACTGATGTCTCATCCATATCAATAACCAAAAGAATGTACTCATACCCATAATAAGCAACTATCGTTAAATAAACGAAGGTAACTATACGACTCATAAGCATCATCCCTTTTGCCACCTTTCTATCTACAAACTCTACCAAAAGATCGATAGAGATATGCCCATCTAATTTAAATGTATAGGCAACGGCAAAAAACATACTCCAAAGAAAGAAATACATTGTAAGCTCAGAAGCCCATGTTATGGAGTAGTCAAATATGTATCTACCTACAACATTGGCAAATGCCAATGAAATACCTGCAGTGATACCAAAGGCTGCAATGCCACGATTAATTACACCTATTGTAGCATCTAAAATGTTAAATATTTTTTTCATTATAGAATCCTTATATAAAAAATATGCCCAAATCATTCACTAAAACCAAACTTATGTTGCAGCATAGTGGATTCTAATAAATAACTTGGGCAAAGATAGGGAGACCCTCAAGAGAGGGTCACAACACAAAGTATTAGGGGATTACTTTGTGTTAATTGTTGCTTCGATAAGATCTTTACCGATTTTCTTTGGATCATAGAACTCAGGATAGATTTTACTTACAGCCTCTCTCCATGCTTGAATTTGATCTTTAGTAAGATTATGAATTTTAAGCTTACCTGTTTTGTCTGCATACTCTTTGATGAGATTAAACTGCTTGGTGTTCAATTCCTCTGCATACTCTCTCTCTTTGGCTGTTGCATCTTTCATTGCTTGCTTTACATTGGCTTTTAGATTATCTGGAAGCTTATTCCAAAACTTCTTTGACATTACAACAAGATATCCAAGGTAACCATGATTGGTGACAGAGAGATCTGTTTGCACTTCATAAAATTTCTTTGTATAAATATTAGAGTTAGTATTCTCTTGTCCATCAATAACACCCTGCTGGAGACCTGAATATACTTCAGAGAATGGCATCATTTGTGGGTTAGCCCCTACTGCTTTGAATTGTGCTTCAAGTACTTTAGAACTCATAATTCTAAATTTTTGTCCTTTTGCATCTTCTGGCTTGATAAGTGCTTTCTTTGAAGACGAAAGCTGCTTAAAGTGGTTGTCCCAGAAATCCAGTGCTACAATACCCTTTGCGGTTACCATGTCTTTAAGCTTTTGCCCCACTTCACTGTCTTGTACCTTGTGAAGGTGATCAATATCCCTGAAGAGGAATGGGAGATCAAAAAGTGCTAGTTGTGGCACAATTTTACCAAATTTTGAGAATGAAGGACATGCCATCTGTACAGAGTCCAACCGAATAGCCTTCAATACAGCTTTGTCATTATAAAGTTGCTTTGATGGATAAACTTGCACATCAATTGCACCTTTACTAAGCTCTTCTAGCCTCTTTTCAAAGAAAACCGCCGCTTTACCTTTGGGAGTATTCTCACTCACTACGTGAGAGAACTTAAGTACAAAATCTGCTGCTCCTACTGATACGGAGAGTGCTGCTGCCACACCTGCGGCAAGTAAAATCTTTTTCATGTAAATCCTTTTGTTTTGAAGTATGGATAAGTATAGCGATTTTTACTTATGAAAATGGTAAAAAAAACTTAGTTTTATCTTAATATCATCTAGGAAGTTTCGAGAAAGTTACACTATAGGAAGATGGAGATCTTATGGAGGCGGGACTAACCACCAAATCCATAAAATCCTGGAAAGAGTACTATAGAAGCGAGTACTAGTACCTGAAGTAAAATAAAAGGCATGACTCCCGTATAAATATCTGTGGTTTTCACCTCAGGTGGTGCCACACCTTTGAGATAAAAGAGACTGAATCCAAAGGGAGGCGTGAGGAATGAGGTCTGGAGGTTGAGTGCAATCAATATCGCGAACCAGAGAGGATCAATCCCAATGGTGTTGGCAATAGGCAGGAGAATAGGCACAACAATATAAGAAATCTCAATAAAGTCGATAAAGAAACCAAGGAACATAATAATCAACATAGTCAAAATCAAAAAGCCCCACTTGTCACCAGGCAATGTTGTCATAAATGCCTCAACTATCTCATCCGCACCGCTATAGATAAAGACCATAGAGAATGCTGTAGCTCCAATCAAAATAGCAAAGACCATAGAGGTGGTTTTGACTGTCTCTAGAGAAGCATCTCTAATCAGCCCATAGGATAGCTTGCCATACATAGCTGCCAATATCATCGCGCCCAGTGCACCTAAAGATGCAGACTCTGTGGGTGTTGCAATGCCAGCAAAGATAGAACCAAGTACCAGAATAATCAATGTCAAAGGAGGGATGATAGAGAGCAATGCATTTTTGATATTGGTACCACGGCTTACACTGCTGTCTACTTTCATAGCAGGTGCTGCATCTTTATCTAAAAAAGATACCACAAGGATATAGGTTACATAGACACCTACCAGCATCAATCCTGGCATCACAGCAGCCTTGAACAGGTCACCTACAGGGAGCTGAAAAACATCTGCCAATACAATCAATACTATGGAAGGAGGGATAATCTGTCCCAATGTGCCCGCCGCACAAATCGTACCACAACTGATCGACTTCTTGTATCCATTGTCCAGCATCACAGGCAAGGAGATGACACCCATCGCCACCACTGAAGCACCGACCACTCCCGTAGAGGCGGCAAGCAGTGCACCGATCAATACTGTAGAAATCGCCAAGCCTCCACGCACCTTACCAAAAAGCGTTCCCATAGAGGAGAGCATCCGTTCTGCCAATTCTGATTTTTGTAAAACAATACCCATAAAAATAAATAGTGGGACTGCCATCAAAATCTTGTTGGTCATAATCGCATAGATACGAAAGGGCATCATGGTAAACATCGAGATGAATTCTTCGTAGAATTCTAAGACCGTACCCCCATCAGGCACAATCTCAAACCATGCGGAGAGTGCACCAAAGAAGATAGAGACTGCACCAAATGTAAAGGCAACAGGATACCCCACAACAAGAAGCAACAAAGCCGCTCCAAACATAATGAGACCTATCATCCTAATGCCCCCTCTATTTCTGGAAATTTTTCTCGTCCTTGATAGATATTGATATTGCTAATAATGTAATTTACCGCACAAAAAATAAGAAAAGTAAATGCCAAGGGAATCATTCCTTTGATAATCCAACGATGGGTCAATCCCCCCGGGTCTTCACTAATCTCACTGGTAGTATAGGCATCCACTACAAAATCATAAGAACCATACGTAATCAATAATGCCAAGGGAATCAAGAAGAGCAATGTGCCTATGATATTAATCATTGCT
>CAZEIN010000255.1:0-13729 GCA_964512425.1 uncultured Sulfurovum sp. | reverse complement strand
TCCATGGTGTGGACCTTGTAGAATGATCGCACCTGTGATTGAAGAGCTTGCAGCAGATTTTGAGGGAAAAGCAAATATTTGTAAGGTGAATACAGATGAGCAGCAGGAGGTAGCCGTTAAATATGGTATTCGATCTATCCCGACTATTCTCTTCTTTAAAGATGGTGAAATGGTAGACCAAATGGTTGGCGCAGCAGGCGAAGATGTCTTTGCTGATAAAATCAATGGACTGCGCTAATACCCTATCGTAGAGAGGAGGTTCATCCTCCTCTTTGTAACACTTCATATCTTTTCTAACTAAAATTTTTCATTAAATAATTAACCAAGTTATATCGCAGTATAATCTGTTTAACAATACTCTATTTCAAAAGGAATAACAATGCTAGATTGTGCAATTATTGGTGGTGGACCAGCAGGTTTGACCGCTGGACTCTATGCAACCAGAGGGGGTCTCAAGGAGGTAACTATGTTCGAGATGGGGATGCCTGGCGGGCAAATCACACAGAGCTCTGAGATAGAGAACTACCCTGGTGTATTTCGTGAGGGCATGACTGGGATGGAGCTGATGGAGTCATGGCCACATCAGTGTCAGCATTTTGGGCTCAAGCATGAGATGAAAGAGGTCAAGCGTGTCATCAAAAATGGCACACATTTTACCCTCGATTTTGGCTCCGAGCAGGTTGAGGCCAAAACAGTGATTGTTTGTACTGGGAGCACCCCTAGACGTGCAGGTTTTAATGGTGAAGATCAATTCTTTGGCAAGGGCGTGAGCACCTGTGCTACTTGCGATGGTTTTTTCTATAGAAACAAAGAGGTAGCAGTACTTGGTGGTGGAGATACAGCACTTGAAGAGGCACTTTATCTAGCCAATATCTGCTCAAAAGTCTATGTGATTCACCGTAGAGATGCGTTTAGGGCAGCTCCTCCAACCGTAGAGAGAGTGATGCAAAATGATAAGATCGAACTGGTACTAAATGCTTCGATTGAGGAAGCATTTGGTGATGCGATGGGGCTTACTGGACTGAAGATTGTCTTCAAGGATGGTACAGAGCCTAGAACATTGGACGTGCCAGGCGTATTTGTTTTTGTAGGTAACAATGTCAATAACCATGTCCTCAGACAAGCAGATGGAAGCTTCCTGTGTGAAGTCAATGCTAATGGCGAAGTAGTCGTAGATCTCAATATGCATACAGACATTCCTGGTCTCTATGCTGCTGGAGATATGCGTATCAATGCTGCCAAGCAGGTAGTCTGTGCAGCCGCAGATGGTGCTATCTGTGGTATGCAAGCACTCAGTCATATACTAGAGGGTGCATAGTATGATTAGAGTAGGTATTGTGGGTAGTACAGGGCGTATGGGCGAGCAGTTGATTAGCAATATCTTGGATGAGGAGCGGTTAGAGCTCAGTGCCTTGAAACTAACTGCTTTGCATGTATTTGATGATCTCAAAACGCCCGTACCTGATGAGGTTTTTGTGACCAACAGCATGCAGGCATTTTTGGAGCATGTAGACGTGGTGATAGATTTTTCTGCTCCTGTGGCTACTCAAGAGCTCTGCGAGAGAGCATTGGAAAATCCCAAGGCCTTGGTCATTGCCACCACAGGTTTTAGTGAACATCAACAAAATCTCCTCGTGGAAGCTTCTAAAAAAATGCCTGTTCTTTATGCATCGAATATGTCAGCAGGTATCGCGCTGCTCAAGCAACTGGTAGAGAAAGTCGCAGCGACATTGACAGACTTTGATATCGAAATCGTAGAGCAGCACCATAGACACAAAGTCGATGCACCTAGTGGCACAGCACTGACATTGGCAGAGTTTGCCGCCAAAGGGCGTGGGCTGGATCTGGACAAGGTACGCATCAGCGGCAGAGATGGACAGATCGGTGCCAGAACCCAAGATGAGATCGCCGTCATGGCACTACGTGGTGGTGATATTGTTGGTCGTCATACTGTGGGATTCTACAATGATGGTGAGTTTATCGAGCTCAACCATACGGCTACCAGCCGTGAGACCTTTTCCAAAGGAGCTATTAGAGCTGCCAAATGGGTCGTCTCGCAAGAGCCTGGTCTCTACTCCATCAACGACTGTCTGGGAATATAATCAATGAGGAATGAGGAATTAGCAATGATGAATTTCGGAAAACAATGCAGAGATGCAAGCCAATACTACCCACTGCTCACTGCTCACTGCCCACTGTCCTCTGAAAGAGACCTATAATGTGTGCCATCGTTGGTGTATTTGGTGCGAAAAAAGCGTCTACTATTGCCTACTATGCACTCTTTGCCTTGCAGCATCGAGGGCAAGAGGCTACAGGCATCTCTACTGCAGATGGTGAACATATCACTATGTACAAGAAAAAAGGCATGGTCTCAGATGTATTCTCTCAGACTGCACTGGATAATCTGGATGGAGAATGTGCGATCGGACACAATCGCTACTCAACTGCAGGAAAGCAATCAACCAATGATTCACAGCCAGTATTTGCCAAGTATATGTTGGGTGAAATGTCTATCGTACATAATGGTAATCTAGTCAATAAACATGAAGTGAGAGATGAGCTGATACGCAAAGGGGCAATCTTTCAGACTGATATGGATACAGAGAATGTGATTCATCTGATTGCCAAGAGTGAAAAAGATCGCATTAAAGATCGCATTAAAGACATGCTTACAAAAATAGAGGGTGCTTACTGTCTGGCGATTCAGAGTCGCTCCAAGATGTTTGTGCTACGTGACCGTTTTGGTATCCGACCCTTGAGTCTAGGCAAGCTCAAAGATGGTGGATGGATCGTTGCCTCCGAGACCTGTGCATTTGATCTCGTGGGTGCAGAGTTTGTGCGTGATGTCAAGCCAGGAGAGATGCTGACTTTTGAGAATGGCAAGGAACCCCATAGTGAACAGATATTTGAACCAGATTATCACCCTTGTGCATTTGAGTATATCTATTTTGCCAGACCTGACTCTATCATAGATGGGAAAAATGTTTATGATATGAGACTCAAGATGGGCAGAAAACTAGCAGCAGAAATACCTGTAGATGTGGATTTGGTATTGCCTGTGCCTGATAGTGGTGTAGCTGCTGCCAAAGGATATGCAGATGGGCTAGGTGTACCATTTGAGATGGGAATTGTGCGTAATCACTATGTGGGGCGCACCTTTATCGAACCCACCCAAGAAATCCGTGATCTCAAAGTCAAACTCAAACTCTCCCCAATCAAGCATATGATAGCAGGTAAAAAAGTAGCGATTATTGATGACTCATTGGTGCGTGGTACAACCTCCAAGCAGATTGTACGTATGCTCCGTGAAGCAGGTGCTACAGAGGTGCATATGCGCATTGCTGCACCTGAGATCAAATACCCTTGTCGTTATGGAATCGATACCCCTACCAAACAAGAGCTTATCTCTACCAGTTGCACCCCCGAGCAGATTGCTGAGGATATGGGCGCAGATTCACTGGGCTTTCTCTCGATAGATGGACTCAAGGACTCATTGGGTCGTGAGTGGAACTATTCGATGGTCAGTTTTGATGGTGAGTACTTTGCTGGGGGCAATGCAGACAGTCCTGGGTGCAGTGCTCTGTAGTTCGCTGTTGAAATGCTTCCAAGTGGTGTGCAATACACACCACTTGGATGATTTTTATACCCCCAAATCCCGAAATAGAATGCGATGATAGTGCATAGTCATGAATTTCTATTTGGTATAATATGTCTCTTTAGTCTTTGTGTATAAAACAGTCCCACTCCTAACATCCCCAGCGTCACAATATACAAGACCGTATAGCCAAACCACTCCAGTATAAATCCTCCTGGAATAGAGAAAAACAGCCCCAGAGAAACGATGGTAGATTGGATGGCGACATAGACGGGTCGTTTATCCTCTGGAGCGATTTCTAGGACGAGATTGGTATCTGCATTGCGAAAGCCATCCATCCCAATCCCAAAGATAAAAAAGATCAAACCATACGCTACAGCACCCTCAGCAAACAGTGCGATGAAAAAGGCCGTGAGCATAAATATATAGGCAGTTTGTAGCATCAAGGCATAGTTGGGGGCAAAACGTTTCCAGAGGAACATATTGCCTATCATCCCTCCAATCATCTGTACGGTGATAAATCCACCAATCATCCATCCTGTTAGCTCAATAGTCTCTTTGGCCTTGATGATGACAAAAGGCATGGCTAGTAAAAAGGAGTAGCCTAGTAGTGAGACCTTGATCTGTAACTGCAGGCGTTGGTCGGATGCGAGAAGCATGCGGCTATTTTTGAGGAACTCTAGGAAGCTTTTTTCTCTATGGCTGATATTTTTTTTGGGGGGCTCTTTGATGGAGCCAAAGGATGCTAGTCCTACAATCATAATAAGAGATGAGATCATAAACAAAAAGGCATAGCTGTTGGGTGCCTCAAAGTTTGCCAGAACCCAGCCTGTCACACCACCACTGATAATCGCTCCCAGAGCAGAGAAGAGCTGTCTGTTTGCCATAGCAGAGCCACGCTCTTTGGAGTCAAAGACTTTTGCGATGATCTCCTTGAAATAGATTGCCCCAAATCCTGCGGAGAAGGAGAAAGTAAAAAAGAAGATCCCTATCAGCCAGAGTGTGAGTGTGGGATTGTCGTCTCCTACCAGGTAGATACTCGCACCCACAGCAAACCATGAAGCAAAACGAAAGAAAAAGACCCGATGCATATATTTCATCACCCGCTCATAGCTCTGGGCATAAAAGGCAGCAAAGAGCTGTACTGCAATGGCTCCTCCACGCAGTAGCGAGGCAAAGACCCCTACCAATACCAGTGAACTACTAAAATGACTCACCAGCAAGGGGAGAATCGTAGCAGGTTCCGCTACAGTAGTGCCGATAGAGAGCAAAAATGCATGGATAGCACTTTTGGCGTTATTGATTTTATACGACATAGTGCGGCATGCCAATCATTTCGCTCGATTTTCTTTTTCGGCGATGCCGCTGGTGCCAAACCTGCGAGAGAGCTCCTGCTTGACTCTGTCTGGGGTGATGTCACGACTAGCCAGCCCTACGAGGGCATGATAGAGCAGGTCGGCTGCCTCATAGATGACCTGTTGGTCGCTCTCTGCATCGACCGCTACGGCTAGCTCACCTGCCTCTTCATTGATTTTACCGAGGAGTAGGGCTTTGTCATCGAGGAGTTTTTTTGTCCATGATTTTTCACTCTCTGTGGCATTTTTTCGCTCTAGAATCGTATGGTAGAGTGTGTCAACGATACCGTAGGTGGCAGTGGTGTCTACCTCTTGGTTTAGGATGATTTTGTCCTGTGTGACAGAGGTGAAAAAGCAGCTCTTGCGACCTGTATGGCACGCTACACCGTTTTGATTGATCTTGAGCACAACAGTATCTGCATCACAGTCGAGAAGTACATCTACGATCTCTTGGGTATGATTAGAGCTCTCACCTTTTTTCCAGAGTCGTTGACGGCTACGGCTGTAGTAGTGTGCAAAGCCCGTAGAGAGTGTGAGATTGTAGGCTTCTTCGTTCATATAAGCGAGCATGAGAATCTCTCCTGTGGAGGCTTCTTGTGCAATAGCGGGGATGAGGGGGTTTTTGTTCCAATCGATGGTCATGCGTGTTTCTCCAAAATACGATATGTTATTGTTGTGCTGAGATAGCACGTTGTTCTCTGCCTTTGGCATCAACCCAGATATTAGGTACGGCACCGCCAGGAGTGAGGAAGATTTGGGCATCTCTATTGACTTTGAGTGCTTCATTGAATTTGGCTTGCGTCTTGATCTGCTCTAGCTGGAGGAGTGCAGGGGTGAGGGAGTCAGAGATAAGCTTATTGGCTTTGGCTTGTTCTTCGGCTTCGATACGGATTTTATCCGCTTTACCTTGGGCTTCGATACGGTTTTTTTCCGCAATACCTTGCGCCTCGGCAGCTCTTTTTTTGGCATCTATTTCTGCTCTCTGCTTTTTCTGTTTTGCCATTTGGACTTGATTGATCTGCTCTTGTACTTGACTTGGAAGATTGATGTTTCGTAAATCAACAGCAAGTAGCTCTACGGGCTTGTTGGGCTGAAGGTCGACCTCGTTTCTGATGTTTGTTTCGATCAGGCCATTAATCTCTCCGCGTTTTTCTGCCATCTCTTCTGCTGAATATTGCCCAAGGACATTTCGTACTACTTTACGCACTTTTGAGTTGATAATCTTGTCTTCCCAGCCTGCACCTATGGTAGCAAAGATTTGTGGAGCACTCTCTGGCTTGAGTAGATACTGTACAGCAATATCGATGCTTACATTGAGGTTTCTTTTGTCTTTTACTGTGATGGCAGGATTATATTTGACGCCACCTTCATACTCTTGCCCATAGGAGCGTTTTGTTGGTGCATCGCTGAATGCACCGCCACTTCTATTGCTGTAGACAATCATGCGTGATTTAATGTTGACGGGGATAATCTCTTGCATCACAGGGATAAAAAAGTGCAACCCTGCATGGAGGGGATCTTTTTCAAATTTACCCATGTTTACCTTGATGCCAACTTCGCCAGAATTAATGATAGTAAAGGGTTTAAAAGAAAAGATTAAAAATCCGATAATTGCCAATCCTATAATAAAGGAGGCACCTTTGCTTCCGCTTCCTTTAAAGGGATTTTCAATGTTGTTTCCTCCATTATTGCCGTTGTTTCCATTATTGCTGGGAGTCTTTTTCTTTTTAAAATAGTCGTTCATGTCTGCTGGCATGGTTTTTCCTTTGGTGGGGGGCAGGTGTATGAATGTTTACCCTTGCGGGTCAACATTCATGCACCTGCCCCCGTTGATGTTTGGGTCATGTAGACCACTTTTGTTGGGTGGGGCTAAAGCCTCCACCTCCTTTTAGATATAGGTGAGGTAGTGCTTATATTTCTCATCTCTGCCATGCACGACATCAAAATAGGCTGCTTGGAGACGCTTGGTCATCTCACCTCTGCTTCCGTTGCCTATCTCTCTGTGGTCGAGTGAGCGTACAGGTGTGACCTCTGCAGCTGTGCCTGTGAGAAACACTTCATCGGCGATATAGATTTCATCTCTGGTGATGTTGCGTCGCTCGATAGGGATGCCGAAATCTCTGGCAAGTTCCAGGATGGTGCCTTGTGTGATAGATTCCAACGAGTTGTCATTGGGTGGAGAGATCAGTACGCCATCTCTCACCACAAAGATACACTCACCAGTACCCTCAGCAATAAAGCCATTTTCATCCAACATCAACGCTTCTTCAAAACCATTTTCAACTGCCTCGTATTTTGCCATTTGGCTATTGAGATAGTTGGCTGCTGCTTTTGCTTTGCCAAAGGTGGAGCGATTTGGGTTGCGTGTGATAGAGGAGGTGCAGCATATAATACCGTTTTCTAGTCCCTCATCCCCAAGGTATGCCCCCCACTCCCATGCAGCAATCATGGTGTTCACTGGTGCCTTGATATGATAGAGACCCATGACACCGTATCCTAGGTAGATGAGCGGTCGTATATAGACATTCTCTTTGAAATCATTGTTTCTGAGTAGATCAATATGTGCTTGCTTGACTACGTCATAATCCATATTTGGCTTGATAGCTACAATTTTTGCTGAGTTATAGAGTCTCTTGCAGTGCTCTTCTAGTTTATAGATTGCCAAGCCGTCTGCTGTTTGGTAAGCTCTCGTGCCTTCAAAAACAGCATTTCCATAGTGTAGGGTATGGGTGAGTACGTGGACTTTGGCATCAGCCCATGGGAGCATCTCCCCATCCATCCAGATGTATTTTGCTTCGTTCATTGTGTTTCTCGCTTCTAATGATAGTATTTAAGGAAAAGAGTATATCTAAAAAGTAGTAAAAGTTGGGTCTGTATCATAAGGATTCATAAATCAGCTAGAGGCGTTACGATTTGTAAATAAAAATGATAAAAATAGGTCAATCTGTCCATATTTGATGTATGTCAAGAGCGGTGATTTTTAAATCAAGTAAAATGATACTGTGGAAGGAAAATAGAACCAGTGCATCGGTTGGTTCTACTGTTATGCGTTGTCTGGTTTTCAGACCAATTATTGTACAGAATTGAGTTATACCTCTCAATTTTAACAAAAGGAGAAAATATGAAATTGAATAAGATTTTAAGTTTGGCAGTAGCGACTAGCTTTGCAGCAAGTATGGCTATCGCAGGTACGTCAAGCATGAATTTCGCCGAGAAATATGAGAAAGAGTGTCAGGGATGTCACGGACCTATCCACCAAGGTGGTGTTGGATCTGACCTTAGACCAAAAGCATTGAAGAAGAAAAGTCATGAGATGCTAGCAGAAAAAATTCTTAATGGCGTGGATAACACTGCAATGCCAGCATGGAATACTTCATTCAGCAAAGACGATGCAGCAGGCATGGTTAACTGGTTGATGGATTGGAAAAATACTGTTGAGCTCACATTGACTATGGAAGAAGTACATGGTACATGGACAAAGCTTGCAGACAGAGAAGCATTGGCTAAGAAGTATACAAAATCAGCAGATACTAAATCTGTACTTGATATCACTTTCGCAACAGAGAGAGATGCATCTTTGGTTGACTTTATTGATTCAACTACTGGTAAAGTACTGAGTAGACACAAAGCAGGCTTTGCAGTTCACGTAACAGTAACCAACAAAAAGAACCCAAGATATGCTTACTCAATCTCCAGATCTGGTAAATTGACTATGTTTGATATCGCTGCTCCTGGTCAGCCAGCATTGGCTTCAGTGCAGGTAGGACAAGAGTCTAGAGGACTTGCTGTTTCTCCAGATGGTAAATATGTCATCGCTGGTAACTATAACCCAGGTGGTGCAGTACTATGTGATGCGATGACACTTGAGCCACTCAAAGTATATGATACAAGTAGAGTGATTGACCCTGATGGACAAATCGGACCATCACGTGTAGCTTCACTTGCAGATACGCCTTATGGACCATACTTTGCAATGGCATTGAAAGATGGTGGACATACGTATATCATCGATTACTCTAAAGAAGGTTTCCCAATCGTTGGTGATATCCCAAATATCGGTAAGATTCTCCATGATGCATTCTTGAATGAAGATGAGGGTGAAGATTTTGGTAGATACTTTATGATCGCTTCTCAGGGTTCTGATGTGGTTGGTATCGTTGACTTCAAAGATAAAAACCTCGCGGCAAAAGTGTACACAGGTAAAAAATCTAAGCCACACCCAGGTCAAGGTTCAAGCTGGTACTCTAAAACTCAGAAGAAACAGCTTCATGCTACACAAAGTATGAACTTCGGTGATGTTGTTATCTGGGATTCTAGCTGGAAAGTGGTCAAGCATGTGAAAACTGCTGGTGGTGGACTCTTTATTGGTACTGCACATGATACGCCATTCCTATGGTCTGACTGTGTTCTTGGCAAGCCTGCATTCTACAACGAAGTGCACTTGATCAACAAAGAGACGCTTGAGACAGATCGTATCATTAAAGTAGGCAAGACAAAAGGTCAGCTTATCGATGCGAAGACCAAGAAAGTACTCCAAGAGTGGGATGCGACACAGCATGAGAAAGTACCTGTCAATGAGGTAGCTTCTACTATGAGCAAAGAGACTCTTCTCCCTATGCCAACTAAGCTTGGTGCAGCGGTCAAAGAGCCAGTACAGCCTAGACTTCTCCACGCTGAGCCTGCGAATCACGGTAAGTGGACAATGATCTCTGAGTGGACAACTGGTAGAATCGGTATCTACGAAGCAGCTACGGGTAAATTTGTTAAGTATATTGAAAACTTGACAACACCTACATTCACATACTCTGTAGAGCACAGACAGCATATCCCTGGTGCATAATCGGCATTCAAATATGTTTCTTTGGTGGGCTTTGCCCACCATGGTGTTGGGTTGTTTAGTGAGTTGATAGTGTCACCTCACTAAATCATCCAAAGGTACTACTGTTATGAAACGTCTGTTTTTACTGGTTCTGCTCCTCTCAGCCTACTCCTATGCCCAAAATAAATATATGGACAATCACTCTTGTAATGAGTGTCATGAGAAAATCTATGAAGAGTTTCAATCCTCTTATCATGCCAAGGGGTACTTCAATGATACGCTTCACCGCAAAATAGCGGATAAAGTCAGTACGCAAAAGTACGACTGTGCAGTGTGTCACATGCCTATGGCAGATAATCTCAATGACCTGATGATAGGCAAAGCCAGACCAAAGAAAAGCAACAAGACCCATACTGATGCAGTGAGTTGTTATTTTTGCCATACCATAGCCTATGTAAAAAATGCTCATAAATACAATGTCAATCTCAAGGCAAGACAAGCAAAAAACTACAAACCCACACTCTATGGAAGGCTAGTAAACCCTGATGACAGTGATAAACACTCTTCGACAGCAAACCCTGTCTATGGTAAAAAAGTCTGCATGGGGTGTCACTCCCACAAGCTCAATGAAAACAATGCAACGATCTTTAGAGCTATGGGTAAAAAGCAGGACAGCATAGGCTGTATCGAATGTCATATGCCAGAGGTAGCAGGTGGGGCAGAGAAGATGGACAAACGTACCAGAGGGCATCATGCCAGTCACAAGTTTCTGGGTATCCATGATGTAGCGTTTCGTAAAAAAGGTGTAGATATCAATATCAGTATTGAAAAACAACAGCTTTTGATCACGCTGGAGAACAAAATGGAGCACCCGCTCATCATCCAGCCAGCCCGTGCCAAGTATCTCGAAATAAAGATCTCCAGAGGGGATGCCATCATCTGGAAAAACTACCAAAAAGACCCTAGCGAAGATGCACAGGGTTATTTTGCCTACCATTTCAAAAAAGGAGACAGTAAAATCATCATCCCTGCTACCGCTACGGAGTTCAGTGTCCATAATCTAGAAGCCAAAGAGAAAAAGCAACTCACCTATACTATACCTCCACTACAGCACGCTGACAAGGTGGTTGTGAAGTTTATGGTGCAACTAGGCAAAAGTGACTGTGCTGGCGTAGTGGATTTGAGTGAGAGTAACCTAACGAAACCAGAGCTTATCAAAGCGGTATCATTTACACAAAATTGATAAGACTCAATAGGGCTATTAAAGTGTTTCTAGTACAATACAAGCAATTATTTTTTAAGGAATATCAATGAAAACAATCATCAGCATACTATTGCTTGGCAGTCTACTCTATGCAGGCACGCCTAGTGTGAGTGAAAAGCTCTTTGTCGTAGAGCGAGAGAGTGAATCTGTAGCAATTATCAGCAAGGGACTACCCAAAGGGCATATGAAAAACATGCACAATATGAATCACGGCATCATCAAATTTGATGGGGCAGATGCCTATCTCATCAGCCGTGATGGGTATGTAGTCAAGTTCAACCCTGTTACAGAAAAAGTGGATGCCGAGTACAAGACAAGCAAGTCTGCTATCGGATTTGTAATCGGCAAAAACTATGTTGCAGTGGCTAACTATGATGACAAATCTGTAGATATCCTCACCCGTGATCTCAGGCCTATCGATAAAATCGTCACAGGATCCAAGAATGTAGGCATCAAGATCTACAAAGATATGCTTATCTTTGCTCAGATGGATAGTGATAAGGTAAGCGTACTCAAGGATGAAAATGCAGGCAAAGGAACCCCCGCATTCAAACCCTTCAAAGAGTTCCAGGTAGGGCAGATGCCTTTTGATGCGATGATCAAAGAGGAGACCTATATCGTAGGTTTCTTTTTGAGTAAATCTTTTGGGGTGATTGACCTGAACAAAATGACATATTCTGAAATCAAAGTCACTGCCAAAGACAACAAGCCCGTCCTCAAAGTACCTCATTTTGGATTCTGGTCACTGAGCAAAGAGAAGACATTCATCCCTGCGGTGGGCGATAATGCTGTGATGGTCTATGATAATGCATTTCACTTTATCAAAAATATCGAGATGCAAGGCTTGCCAGTCTTTACGGCACTCAGCCCTGATAAGAAATACCTAGCAGTGACATTTTCAGGCAAAGATTTTCCCACGATTCAAATCGTAGATACCCATACGCTAAAAATCATTCAGACCTTTACTTTCCCTGGAAAAGTCCTGCATGTACGCTGGTCCAATGTAGATGCGTATCTCTATGTCTCTGTCAATGATGCTAACCAGGTCTCCGTGATTAACACCAAAGAGTGGTTTTTGGAGCGTGAGATTTTCCAGATTAAAAAACCATCAGGTATCTTTATCTATAACCTAGAGCAGACCAAGTAAGCTCTATGAGACTATGGAGGGCTACGTTACTGCTACTTCTGCCTCTCTTGGGATTTACCTCACATATTCATTGGCTTGGTAACTATGACAAAGCACTGCAAGAAGCGATTGCTACACATAAGCCTTTGCTGGTGCTGGTCGTAGACAAATCTCAAAAATCCAACACCGTTATCCAAAAACAACTCATGAACCAACCCTATATCGCGGATATGAATACACATTTCGTCTCTGTTATTGTGACTTATGAAGGCGTGGAGAGCTATCCGATAGAGATGTACTATACGAGAGTGTTTCCCACACTCTTTTTTGTAGATAGCCGCAGGGAGATTTTTTTGAGAAAGCCACTCTATGGCGCAGAGATTACAGTAGATAGCTTGGCCAAAATCATACGAAACTTGGGTATAATTCCAAAAAAATAGAGAAGAATAGCTACCCTTATGAAAAAAACACGGATATTTATCAATGGCTTTGGACGTATCGGACGCAGTGCCGCACGCATTATCCTAGAGGATCCTACATTGGAGTTGGTGGGGATCAATGATCTCTATGCTCCTGAGCAGATGGCATACCTACTCAAGTATGATTCAGTCTATGATACTCTTCCTCAGGATATCAAGGCTAAAACAGGTATGCTCTGGGTTGACACGCAGACTATTGTCCTCTATGCCGTATCAAACCCTTCTAATTTGGATTTACATGCATTGCATATCGATGTGATGCTACAATGTAGTGGTATTTTTCTTACAGTAGAATCCAACCAACCTTATATCAATAACGGAGTATCAAAAGTTATAGTCTCCACCCCACCTAGTGATGCAATGCCTACCTATATCTGTGGAGTCAATGCAAATAACTACCAAGGAGAACCCATTATCTCTAACTCGAGTTGCTCTGCCAATGCCATTGTGCCAATCTTTAAGACTATAGATAAACTCTGTGGTATCAGAGGAGCACAGATGCATATGTTTCATAGTTATACAGCGTATCAAAACCTCCTCGATGCCAAGCATTACAGTGCTGATACCCGTAGAGCTAGAGCAGCAGCAGTTAATGTGATTCCCCTGAGTAGCAGTGCTGCCAAGGCTACAGCATATTTCTTTCCAAAGCTAGTCGATCATCTTCATGCCAAGAGCATCCGTATTCCAGTCACTGCTACGACGATGTATGATTTGCTCATAAAACTAGAGGGTAGTCATACGCTAGAAACAGTCAGAGAGAGGCTAATAGAGGAGATAGAGACTCACTATGAGGGCATCCTCTCTACGACCTGTGAGCCTAAAGTCTCTAGTGACTATATCGCTGATACCTACAGTGCCACGATAGATCTCCCATTACTGGATATAGCAGGAGAGAATCTCCTCAGAGTCTCTGCGTGGCAGGACAATGAGTATGGGTATGCGTGTCGATTGGTGGAGATGGCGAAGAGAGTGTGTTTATAATTCAGTGTAAACTTTGATAGATGTCAATGCATATAGCAGATGGTTTGATTATAATAGAGCAATGAAGCAGAGACAAGAAACCGTACTGATCACAGGGGCTAGTAGTGGGA
>CAZEIN010000254.1:0-4126 GCA_964512425.1 uncultured Sulfurovum sp. | reverse complement strand
GAGCCCTTTGGCTGCTTTGTAGTCTGCAATAGAACGTCTACTGCCAGAACCAATCGAGCCATCAATCTTAGAGTGATAAAAGCCATGAATCTTGAGTGCAGCTTGAATTTTTTTGTTTTTAGCTCTTTTGCGGTTGTCTTTGGAAATCAAATATCTATCCAATATAAAAAGATCCCCTAGGTAAATTAGTGCATCTTTGGCTTTAGGGCTCAGTGATGCCGTATCGCCTATCTCGTAGGCATTGTTCATGGCTTTGATTGCAGAGCGTGTCTCATAAGAGTTTACTTGACCATCAATTTTACCATGATAAAATCCTAGTGCTGTGAGCGATTTCTGTATCTTCATTTCAGAAGTAACGACGACCCGTCTAGGTGCTCTTCTGGTTCTGCGTCTACTGGTTCTGTGTCTTCTATTGTTGTGATAGACCTCATTAGTGATTACCGAACCTACTACGCCACCTACTACGCCACCTACTACCGCATCTCCAAAACTCGCATTCGCGATATTTCCCGTCAACAATGCACCCACAATTAGTACTGCTGCACCTTTTTTTTTCAACATCATTTCTCCTTTTGTATTGTTATTTTATGTCTATATATAGAAGTATACCATGAAATTGTGTCAAAAATGTGTGAAAATGCCATGTAGAGACATTTTTTGTGCTTCAAAGTGATTTTTAGATACAATCGCGGTAAACTTATTTACTATATAGAGGAAATGACGTGAGAACACACTATTGTGCAGAGATTACTGAAGAGCATATCGGTCAAACAGTGACCGTCACAGGCTGGGTTGCTAGCCGTAGAGACCATGGCGGGGTGATATTTATCGACCTCAGAGACAAAGACCAAGTCGTCCAACTCGTTTGTGACCCCACAGACAATGTGGCGGCACACCAAGCAGCCGAAGAGGTACGCGATCAGTTCGTGCTGATTGGAACAGGTAGAGTCAGAGCTAGAGGCGAAGGGCTAGAGAACCCCAACCTCAAAACAGGAAAGGTGGAGATCGTTGTCGATGAGCTCATTATCGAAAACCGTTCATTGCCTATGCCGTTTGATCTCGGAGATGAAAAAGTCAACGAAGAGATTAGGCTCAAGTACCGCTATCTAGAGCTACGTACGCAAAAGGCTTATGATACCTTTAAGCTCCGTTCTAAAGCCACGATTGCTACACGAAATACACTCGATGAGCTAGGATTTTTAGAGGTTGAGACACCTGTACTCACCAAATCCACTCCTGAGGGTGCCAGAGACTATCTCGTGCCTAGTCGTGTGCATGGTGGTGAGTTCTATGCCTTACCTCAATCACCACAGCTTTTCAAACAACTACTGATGGTGAGCGGATTTGACCGTTACTTTCAGATCGCCAAATGTTTCAGAGACGAAGACCTCAGAGCCGATAGACAGCCAGAATTTACACAGATGGATGTCGAGATGAGCTTCTGTAATCAGGAGGATGTCATCGCAGTAGGTGAGAAATTCGTCTCTGATGTCTTTATCAAGTGTGGCTTTGATGTACCGACAACCTTCCCGCGTATGACTTACCATGATGCGATGGAAAAATATGGCTCTGATAAACCAGATATGCGTTATGATCTCTCCATGGTTGATGTGATCGATATCTTTGCACGTTGCGACAATGAAATATTCTCAGGCATCGCCAAAAATAGCAAAAAGAACCGCATCAAAGCCCTCAAAGTACCCAATGGCGACAACATCTTCTCCAAGCGTCAGATGAAGGGCTTCGAGGATTATGTACGCAAATTTGGCGCACAAGGTCTAGGCTACTTCCAGATGAAAGAGGAGGGACTCAAAGGCCCACTGACCAAGTTCTTTACTGATGAAGATATCGCAGCAATCATAGAGCGTTGCGAGCTTAGTGTTGGTGATGTGGTGTTCTTTGGTGCAGGTGAGAAAAAAGTCGTACTAGACTACATGGGGCGATTTCGCATCTATCTAGCAGAGCTCATGGGGATCATCCCTGAGGGTACATTTGCGTTCTTGTGGGTTGTGGATTTCCCTATGTTTGAGGTAGAGGACGGCAGAGTCAAAGCCCTGCACCATCCTTTCACCCAGCCCAAGTCACTCGATACTGATGATGTCGAAGAGATCGAGTCTATCGCCTATGATATCGTCCTCAACGGTACAGAGCTAGGCGGTGGATCAATCCGTATCCACAAAGAGGCTATCCAAGCAGAGATATTCAAACTCCTAGGCATCTCCGAAGAGGAGGCTCAGGAGAAATTTGGCTTCTTGCTCGATGCACTCAAGTTTGGGGCTCCACCACACGGTGGATTTGCACTAGGACTAGACAGAATGATTATGCTGATGACAGGCTCAGACAGTATCCGTGATGTCATCGCCTTCCCCAAAACCCAGCGTGCCCAGTGTCTACTCACCCAAGCACCAAGCCCAGTCGACAATGAGCAGCTCAAAGAGCTCAGTCTTCGTATCAGACAGCAGGCACCTACGGCATAGGGCACGAACAACCCTATCCTATTGAAATAATCAAAAAAGGAAATATTATGGCAAAAAAACTCTTTCTTATCATCGGAGCCCCTGGCTCTGGCAAAACCACCGATGCGAGTATGATCGCAGAAAAGCACAGTGACAAAATCGTACACTACTCCACGGGCGATATGCTCAGAGCAGAAGTTGCCAGTGGTAGTGAGCTAGGACAAACCATCGAGAGCTTTATCTCCAAAGGTGCCCTCGTGCCCCTAGAGATTATCGTAGATACTATCATGTCAGCGATCAAAAACGCCCCAGTCGATGCGATTCTTATCGATGGCTATCCTAGAAGTGTCGAGCAGATGACGGCCTTTGATGCCATCGAAGACAAAGAGGCAGATGTCGATCTAGTCTCCGTCATCGAAGTCAGAGTCAGCGAAGATGTTGCCAAAGAGCGCATCCTAGGCCGTGCAGCAGAAGCAGCCCCAGGCGAAGGCCGCAGTGATGACAAGATCGAAGTATTTTATGATCGCATGAAGATCTATACTGATCCATTGACTGAAATCCAGAGCTTCTACGCAAACAAAGCCCTCCTCCAAGTCATCGATGGAGCACGCACCCTCGAAGAGGTTGTAGCAGATATGGATGCATTTGTTCTGAGCAAGATATAGCCCAAACAATATTGAGGGTATAGATGACAGATGATAACCGTTCACCCAGTATCTACACCATATCCAGCGGACTCACCACCCTGCCCTTGTTCATTTCTGCTACTACATGGGTGTAGACCATGGTCGTCTCCACACTTTTGTGACCAAGCAATTCTTGTATGGAACGCAGATCGATTCCACTTTGCAGTAAATGTGTCGCATAAGAGTGCCTAAAAATATGTGAAGTCACCCTCTTGTGTACTTGTGCTTTTAAGGCTGCTTGTTTTATGTTCCTGCCTAAAGTTTTTTCATGAACATGATGTCGTCTAATCACATCACTACGAGGGTCTTTGGCCACATGACGCATGGGAAATAAAAACTGCCATTTTGTTTCAAACTTGGCATATGGATATTTGCGTTCCAGTGCATAAGGCAGATAAACAGACCCGTATCCGTCCGCCATATCTTTAGCATGTATGCCTTCTACATACTCCACCTGTGCCTTTAGGCGTTGCTTGATGGCTTGTGGTAGTAGTACAGTTCTATCTTTGAGACTCTTGCTATCCCAAATGTAGACTTTGTCAAACCCAAAGTCAATATCTTTGATGCGTATATTTAACGCTTCACTCATACGAAGCCCACATCCATACATCAGATAGACAATGAGCTGGTATGTACCCGTTAGATTATCTATAACTTTTTTGACCTCTTCCTTGGTGAGTACTTGCGGTATATGCTTACGCTCTTGGGCTCGTAGTGCTTGAATATTCCATGTACTCATGTCTATACCCAATACCTCTTTATAAAGAAATAGTATCGCTGAAAATGCTTGATTCTGTGTAGTAGGAGAAACTTTTTTCTGCACAGCAAGAAAGGTTAAAAATGCTTCTATATCTTCTTTCCCCCATCTCTATAGGATGCTTTTTGTGTAAGCCCCTCAATAACCCCACCAACCAATCTCTAAGCTAAAATACCCTTATCGATATTCCAGGGCAATAGCTTTTCAATATTCTTGTTATCTCTTTG
>CAZEIN010000253.1:0-5397 GCA_964512425.1 uncultured Sulfurovum sp. | reverse complement strand
GAGCTAAGCATAAATGCCAATTCCAATGATTGATTGGCATTGAGTCTAGGATCGCACTGTGTATGGTATTTATCTCCAAGTGTATCTGCAGTGATAGGACTGGAGGCACTACCTGTGCACTCTGTGACATTTTCTCCTGTCATCTCTAGGTGGATACCAGCAGCAATAGTGCCCTCTGCCTCATGGATATCCATGAACTGTTTGACCTCCGAGAGGATATTGTCAAAGTCTCTGGTTTTGAATCCTGTAGAGCTCTTTTCCACATTGCCATGCATAGGGTCGATTGTCCAGACAACATTTTTGCCTGCATCTCGTACGGCTCTGAGTAGCGGAGGAAAGAGTTGGCTGATTTTCCCTGCACCCATGCGTACGATGAGGTTGAGTCTGCCCTCTTCATTCTCAGGATTGAGTGCTTCGACGAGAGAGACAAGCTCATCTGGCTGCATGCTGGGACCTACTTTGCATCCGATTGGGTTTTTGATTCCCCTGAAATATTCAATATGTGCCCCATCTAGTTCACGGGTTCTATCACCAATCCAGAGCATGTGAGCCGAGCAGTTATACCACTCATCGGTGATACTATCTGTCCTGGTGAGTGCCTCTTCATAGTTGAGCAGGAGTGCTTCATGGGAGGTAAATACCGTTGTTTGCTTGAGCTGGAGTGTGTTACTGCTAGTGATACCTGCTGCTCCTAGAAAGGTCATTGCTTTGTCGATTTGACAGCTGAGTTCCTCATATTTTTGCCCAAGTGGATGGTCTTTGATAAAGTCGAGATTCCATCTATGCACCTCATTGAGATCTGCCAAACCACCACGGCTAAAGGCACGTAGCAAGTTCATCGTAGCTGCAGATTGATTGTAGGCTTTGAACATTCTTTTTGGGTCGGGAATTCTTGCTTTTTCATTGAATTCCATGCCATTGATGATATCTCCACGATAGCTAGGGAGCTCTACGCCATCTATTGTTTCGAGATCCGAACTTCTGGGCTTGGCAAATTGACCTGCAACACGACCGATTTTAACGACTGGTTTACCACTAGAGTAGGTCATGACCACAGACATTTGTAGCAGTAGCTTAAAAAGGTTTTTAATCGTATCTGCATTGAACGAAGAGAAAGACTCAGCACAGTCTCCACCTTGAATAATAAAGGCTTCACCGCGTCCCGCTTTTGCTAACTGCTCTTTGAGATTTCTGGCTTCACCAGCAAAGATCAACGGAGGATAGCTACTCAGTTCTGCTTCTACTGCTTCTAATGCTTCTTGATCTCTGTAGGTAGGTTGTTGTTTGATAGGGAATGTTCTCCAACTATTTGGACTCCAGCTCATGTTGTATATCCTTGTTTTCTAAAATTATGTGATTATAGCCTAAAAAGAATGAAAAAAGATTAAGATTTCTGGATATTTGACGCTATAGTGGCGAGTTGTGGTAAATTGTAATTTTTTTGGAAAAATTAATTGACTTTTAAGTTATTCACATTGTGAAAAGGCTGTGAATAACTCATATTAATTAGTAAGTCTCGTGTTTACGAGATTATAAGTTTTGATAATGATTTAAGTTTGCTCTTTTAGGATTTTTGAGCTACAAAGGTAGTGAAATTTGCCCACTGAAAGAGAGTGTCGATTTTATCGAATCCTGCCTCTTGACACATGTATATATTTTCTTTTATTGTAAAAGGAATGAGGACATTTTCCAATGCTTCTCGCTTTTGGGAAATTTCATATTCGCTGTAACCTTGAGATTTTTTGTAGTCATAATAGATATCAATCATCTGCTTGTCTAGTTGCTTGTCCTCAAAGACCACTTTTTCTGAAAAAATAAACAGCCCTGTACTATTGAGTCCATCAAATAGCCGTTTTATGAGCTCTACTCGCTGTAGTGGTCGTATGAACTGGAGGGTGTAGTTGGCGACAATGATGTCTTGGTGGCTATAGTCATAGCTGAGCATATCTGCCAGTTCTAGCTCTATATCGGCACCAAAGGCTTGGGCTTTTTGTCTGGCACGCGCTAGCATGGCAGGGGAGTTGTCTATGCCCTTGAGCTGCATATCTGTCTGCATCTTGCTAGAGAGATCGAGGAGAAATTTTGCCGTAGAGGATCCTAGATCGAGTACCTTTTTGCCCTCTGCTTCTCGTGTCAGTATGAGAGAGATAATGAGATGCCGTACCTCGTCATAAAAGGGCACAGAACGTGAGAGCATATCATCAAATACAGAGGCAACAGCCTGATCAAACTCAAACTTTTTTTCGATGGGTTGTGTGAATACTTTATCTGGCTGCACTATCTCTCCTGATGTAAAAAATGGTCTAAAAGTTGATGATATACTGCTGTATCTGCAATGTCATTGTGATGTGATCCTAAAATCTCCTCTACTTGGACTTGGGATGCAGGGAAAGCAGCCGCCAGAGTATAGGCATGTCGCTTGGGTACTACGGTATCATGCTCTGCAATGAGAATCATCGTATCGGCTTGGATTTGCGGTACACGACTGAGGCTGTTATACTTGTCTTTGACTAGCAGGGAGAGTGGGAAGATACCATAGCGATCTCTGGCAACACTTTCTATGCTGTCATAGGGGGTGATGAGTACGAGCTTTTTGGTCTCTCTCTGTGAGGCAACATAGCTAGCAACTCCTGTACCTAGGCTACGCCCAAACAGAGAGATGCTCTGATGCTTTGGCTGGATGCTGTCATAGATCGCCAATGCATCACTGAGTATCCCTGCTTCTGTGGGCTCTCCTGTACTGCGTCCATATCCTCGATAATCTACCAGATAGGTTGTATAGTCACTGAGCTCTCTCTCAAATACCTCTGCGCCTGCAGCAACCGCTTCGCCATTGCCACCCCAGTAGAGCAGGGCTTTGGTCTGACCTGGGTTGGTGATAGTCAAAGTGATGCGTTCACCTGCGTTTTCTACAATCATACTCTGATAGCTATGCGTTATCGGGGCAGAGGGGTAGTAGAGCAGATCACGCTGTTTGAAGTAGAGCAGGAGTCCTGTGGCTATATAGACGATGAGTAGAGCCAGCAGTATGAGGGTGAGCCACTTCATGAGAGTATCTCCTTTGCCCAATAGATGTCTTCATCAATCTGTGTCTTGAGTGCTTTTAGCGAATCAAATTTTTTGTTTTCTCTGATGAAGCCCTCGAATTCTATCCAGATACTTTGGGGGGGCGTGCTGATCTCTAGATCTAGGATATGGGTCTCTACAGCAAAGCTACCATCAGTCGTCACCCTATGCCCTAAAAAACTCACGCTAGGCAGCCATCTGTCACCAATCCGTGTACGGGTGGCATAGACACCCTCCAAGGGGAGTTGATAATGGGCGACAGAGAGGTTGAGTGTAGGGACGAGCTCTTTGGCTCCTAGCCCCTGCCCACGTATGATGCTGCCATCGATTTGATAGTTTCTGCCTAACAGTCTGTTTGCCAAGCAGATATCTCCCTCCCTGAGGCATTGCTTGATCGTGCGAGAGTGTATGGGGATGCCGTCGAGTGTGACCTGATCGATGATGAGAACCTCTCCATCAAAAAGAGTGTGGAGGGTTTTGGCATCGCCTGTTTTGTCTTTGCCAAAATGAAAATCATACCCTACAACAATCTTCTCTAGTCGGGGAAAATCCTGTTGTAGTTTGGCGATAAATGCCTCTGGGGTGAGTGATTTGATCTTGGCAAAGTGATAGAGCGTGATAGGCTTATCGGTATAAAAACTACGCTTGTAGCCAGCGGTGAGATAGCCACTGTTACGCTCAATAGCCACAAGCATGTCTGCTTGGGAGATGAGTGTCTGATGCCCTAGATGCAGTCCGTCAAAGGAGCCGATGGTGATGCTGCGTATCTTACTATTTGGTTTCACTGGTTTCCTGCTTGATTAGAGAGATAAAATATCTATCGGCATTATAGCAGATTGAACCCTCCGAAACCAAAAATTCACTCGCTTTGGAACATATTTAAGTCTATGACCTCCTTTTTATTCATCCCGAATAATGCGTTGTCTTTGCCGCCTCCCTTCTCTTTGACCCCTTTTCTTGATTTTAAATATTTAAGCTACTCTATTAAGTGAACTTTCCAGCATATTTTCTATGTTTAGGTGATAGTCTATTGATTCCCACTCTATGCCTGTATTCAAACAAATTAATTTATAATCTTTTAATTGAGATATTGAAGCATTTTTTAATGGTTCATACCAATTCAATGGTGTTGAAATAATTCTATCATCTTCAAGTTTTACATGAAGATATTCTTCATCAAAATGAACTTCTTTGCCTTTAACTAAACCATTCATCCCAAATCCTTTCAAATTTATTTTTATTTTCTTTTACGATTTCAAGAGCTAACTTTAAATCTTTAGGGTTTAAATAGTTTTGAACTACTTTTAAATTTTCTAATTCAACTTTTGCAAAGCCACTACTATTCATAATATGAATATGTTTTGGTTCATGTTCATTTGCATAAAAGAAAAATTTAAAACCCTTAATCCTATTTCAATCATTATATCTAAAATTATTTGAATCCATAGAATAATATAAATTTTCTATGAAACACTGTTTTTGGGGTCGTTTACTCATTTTTCTCGTTTGTATAATCAAAAACCACTCAAGATAAAGGGTCAGAGCAGGAAATGAGTTGTCATTGTCACCCCTAATCTGCATGAAATAAGACATTTTTACGGGACTAAAGTCCCTACTCCTAAAAAATGGTGATTTTTGCACAGTGCATTTGAGTTTAAGATTTAATACCTGGCACCTGAGTTTTTGAAATTCTCTCAAAATCAACAGCCCACAAAGACAAAAATCTCAAATACTCTTTATATGAAAAAGAGGGTGTAAACTACTACATCATAGTAGACCCTACTGAATTTATAGCTAAAATATACACCCTACATAACGGCAAATACATCAAGGTCTGCGATGCCCATAATGATGTTGTTGATTTTGAGTTAGATGCGTGTAGTTTTGCGTTTGATTTTGGGAAGATTTGGTGAAAGTATGACAATTTGACATGTTTTTGCTTATTTTTCTAAAAGTTAGTTAAAATTTCTATGCAGTTTAATTAGTCGTTGTGCAAACAACAGCTAGAGACTGTTGTTTGAGTTTCGCTAGTTAAATCTTAACTGCGAAAGGGTGTGAGCATTATGGAATTACTTATTCTAATTCTCACTATTATTGTAGCAATCTTACGATCAATTTTACTTTCCTGCTTTTTTAGCCTCATGCTTACATTTTTCAGAGCAATAAGGATTTCCTGTTGATTCCCTATATTTATCACCAAATACTTTACCACACCATACACATGTTTGTTCAGCCATTTTATTATCCTTTTAATTTTCTACAAATTCTTTTTGCTTATGTCCACATGAGCATTGAAAAATCACCCATGCACCTCTAGGTTCTTCTTTTTCT
>CAZEIN010000252.1:0-1674 GCA_964512425.1 uncultured Sulfurovum sp. | reverse complement strand
ATGCTATGAAGATGCTATAATTTATAAAAATGCATACTTTTAGAGGTGCCCTTTACTGTAGCCAAAGAAATTTTGGTTACAATGCGATTTCTGATATAGGAGTCAATATGTTTAAAAAACTCACACCACTGATTATACTGGCGATGTTTATAGTCGGGACCTACTTTATGATACAGGGGATGAATAAAGCCACTGCTCTGGCACACCCACAAAAGACAGAGAAAAAGTAAGACCAAATCAAAATCCAAATGGTTGGATTTGGTATAGCACTAGAGTAGGGCAAGTATCTGAGCTACTTTTGCTTGGGGGTCGGGGTCTTGATAGATAGGGCGACCGATCACGGGAAAATCTACTAGCTCTGCTTTGGCACGCTCTAGCGTGGCGATACGCTGTTGGTCGCCAGCCTCTTCGCCAAAGGGTCTAATCCCTGGACAGAGAGTGAGAAACTGTTCAGAGGTCACAGATTTGATTGCACGGCTCTCAAAAGTAGAACAGACCACTCCATCTAGACCATTCTCATAGCTCATCTTGGCAAACTGCTCTGCTTTTGCATCGATACCTTTTTCATAGATGGACTGAAATCCATCCTCATCAAACGAGGTCAAAGCCGTCACTGCCAACACCAAGGGACGCTGTTCTAGGAGTGAGAGTCGTTCCATCACTGTACGCATCGCCACTTCTCCTGCTGAGGCGTGGATGTTGAACATATCGACACCGATCGCTGCGATCTCCTCTGCGGCATCTGCCATGGTGTTGGGGATATCATAGAGTTTGAGATCGAGAAAGATTCTAAAATTTGGATTGATTGCTTGGATCGCTTCGACAAAGGGTTTGCCATCACGGATGTAGCTACGAAATCCTATTTTCATCCAGAGCGTATCATAGTCTGAGAGCTGGGCGGCAAGGGTGAGGTTTTCAGCCATGGTAGGCAGGTCAAGTGCGACAGAGAGTTGCATAGAGAGTCCTATTATCTAAATTTGCTATAATTCTACCAAAATTATACACAAGGACTAAAGATGTTTGGCAAAAGTTTAAAAGAGTATACCCTCAGTGAAGATGAGCTAGCAAAGCTCCAATACGCAATCGTCGATACCAGCAAAGGCAAAATCGTACTCAAAATGTACCCCAAAGATGCCCCTATCGCTGTAGCCAACATGGCAGAGTTGGCAGCGGATGGTTTCTATGATGGACTCAAGTTTCACAGAGTGATTCCGGGATTTATGGCACAGGGTGGCTGTCCACACTCCAAAGATAACCCCTCAATGGCAGGCACAGGTGGTCCAGGATGGGCGATCAAGTGTGAAGCAGATAACGGCATCAATCACCGTAGAGGCGTTTTCTCCATGGCACACGCAGGCAAAGACACAGGCGGTAGTCAGTTTTTCATCACATTCGCAGATACCCCACACCTCGATGGTGTACATACGGTATTTGGTGGGATCGAAGAGGATGATATCGAGAGTTTCAAGGTGCTAGATAGTATCGCCCAGGGTGATGATATCCACTCTATTAGAATCGTAGAGTCTGTATAAACCCAAACTATGCAATAGAGATTACCAATCTCCCGCAAATCATTGGCTCATGAGCATTATGCATCGATGCACCTTTGGGTGCAGCCCAAATACGCTGCAAAGGTGCGTTGTGTTAACGTATCTTCAAATCCTCCTCAATCCT
>CAZEIN010000251.1:0-3602 GCA_964512425.1 uncultured Sulfurovum sp. | reverse complement strand
AGATAAATTTCTGCTAAAACCCAAATCTAGCGGCTTAGGATTTCACAACATGTCCCACAAACTTGGACATATTATTCATAATCTCTCCGCCCTTTCTAAATCCCACTCCACAAGACTCATAGGCATAAAAGAGTCCCGCTTGATAGCGTGCACCACTCTGGTCAGCTGGGAGTGCCACATAGGACTGATAGATACTGGAAAAAGCATCATACTCACCCTGCTCTGCTAGCAGCTCTCTGCCCTCTTCATCCAAAATAGCTACAGAACCTCCCTCTCTCCCAAAGATAGGCTTTTTGACCTGTTTTTGCCCCTCCAATGGCTCAAAAGAGGTCTCGAGTAGTAGTGGATGGTTGGGGTAGAGATCCCAGAGGATTTTCATGATGCCTTTGGACTGGAACATGAGGGTATAGGAAGGGTTAAAGATAATTGCTTTTTGATTGGCGATAATATCCCCTAGCAGTGCGCCCAGCTCCGACTCTTCAATAGCGATATCCTCCCAGGGAATGAGCTTAAACCAGAGTTCATAGGCCTCATCTTGGTAAAATATCCCCTCCTCACCACTAAGCTCCACCTCGTCCATAAAGGCAAACTCCGTCTCATAGCCCGCCTCTGTAGCGATATGCTGGAGGAGCCTGACAGTATTCTCCTCTTCGGCATTACCTCGTATAGCAGTAAAGAGAAACCGCCAACCATCATAGCGTTCTGTAAATGCCTCCACACTCGCTTCGAGTGTGACTAGACGCTGAAAATTCTCCAGTAGTTTGTCGTAGACGATATTGAACTGTTTGGATGCATCCATGCCGTTTTGTTTGAGTATCGCCCATTGGACAATCGCTGTCTCAAACAGTGCCGTAGGGGTATCTGCGTTAAATTCCAACAGTTTAATCGGTTCTCCGTCTATACCGCCAGCCAAATCAAAGCGTCCATAGAGATGCCAATGTACCTCATTTTCCCAAGACTCCTTGATCTGCTCTACGAGATTGAAAGGAATACCTATCTCATGAAACAGATCATGCTCCATCACATACTCACCCGCCTCAACAAACATATCATAGAGCGTATTTCCTGCCTCATAGTAGGCTGCTGCCTCCGCCTCGGTAATCTCTACAAGCTGATGAGAAAGATAGCTACTCTCATCACTGTCCGTATGCCAAACAAAGCCAAGCTTCTCTAGGTACGCTGTATCCAAAGGCTTAGTATCGAGTAGTTTCACCATCATCAACCACCAAAGAAGCCACCGCTTCTGCGTTTGCCTCCAAAGAACCCACCACTCTTCTTTTTGTTACCAAAAAAGCCACCTTTTTTAGCTGCCGTCCGTTTGGCGGCACTTTTTTTGAAACTACTCTTGCTTCTGCTATAGGTTGAGGGGGATTTGTAGCCTGCTTTGCGGTTATTTTGATATGCTGGGTTGCCAAAAAGTTTGCTTCCAATCCATGCACCCAGCATATATCCAGCTGCACTCGCCAAAATCGTCTCGCCTAGTCCCATGCCGCCATGCTGAGTCACCTGTGCCTCTTTGGGTTTGGTGAGGTTGGAGGTGCCCTCTTCTACCTTGGCAGCTTCCTGTTTGATGAGATAGTCTAGTTCCTGTTCGGTCAAGACACGCTCACTGCCATCAAGCTTTTTGAGGATGATACGGGTCTCTTTGGCAGGGAACTCTTCTGCAATCTTATATTTTCCCTGTGCGACCTCTTCGATAACGACAAAAGCAGGTTGCTTCTGCTGCTGTGTAGCTGATTGCTCTTGTGACTGCCCGCCACAGCCTGATAATCCGACTGCGAGTAATGTTCCCAGTCCGACAGAAGTACCTGCAGATGAGAGTGATTTGATATAGTTCATGGTGCTATCCTCAAAGTTTTGTGATATGATAGCAAAATAGACTAAAGTATAGAGAACTTCTAGACCCAAAATCTCGAAATAGAATTCTTTGAACCCAAATGATGCAATAGCATTGCCAAATATCCTACTGCATATCTTGGGTTAAACGCGATGATAGTGCACAGTCATGAATTTCTATTTCTGGATTTGGGTAGACTATTTGCAGTTATGCTCTTCCCACATCTCTTTGTGTCCTATTTTGACTGCCCACTCTGGAGCTACACAATCACTCTTTTCTTGCTTTGGCTCTACTGCTTTGGGTTTTTCTATTGTTTTCTTGGGTATTGAGGTATTCATCTGCACAGACTGCGAAGGCACAGGTGCTTCCATGGCTTCTTTTTTAGCGGCTATTTTTTTCGCAGGAGCTTTTGTTTTTGTCTCTTGGACAGGAGGGCAACCGTTATGCTCTAGCCACATATCTCTATGTCCTATATCTATAGCAAATTGTGGTACCTCACAATCTTTATCTTCTCCTGTACTCTCTACTATTGGCTCATCCGCTTCCTCAAACTCCTTTGCATCTTTTTGGGTTTGAGTGAGGTGGGGTTTGTTCATGCCATATTTATAGGTGCCCAATGCCTTGTACGTCCCAAAAAAGAGCAAGACAAATCCCAACAAGAGCAGGATTTTCTTGCCGTTTTTTTGTTTTGGTTTCTCTATCTCACATACACCACCTGGGCAGTTACCTTCCAAAGAAACATTGAGTTTTTTATAGAGCATACACCCCAAACAAATACCAAATGCAGATTCCAGAAACAACAGGATTAAGCAGATAAGGCAAGTACCGATCCTAAATGGTGACACAATATTCATCACAATAAAATAGGTCATAACGAGCCCCAAAAGCATTCCCAGTACCCAAGCAAACTTTTTAGGTTTTGCCTCTACCCATTCTGGTGTCTGATTGGATACGATGAGTGAACCAAGTATCATATAGGGTGCATACTTTGGATTGATCAATACACGTATTAAAAATTCAATAATAAAGGTAATCGAAAACCACTCTGCTAGAAAAATACTGCGTGTCAAAAAAAGCGAAAACAGACTCATCATCCCCAACACCAACATAATGCCCGCACTAGCCCTTGCTTCTCTCTCATTGATCACACGATAGTCAAAATCCTCTACCTCTTCTCCAAAAGCAAATATCTTGCTCACAATAAACCCTCATAATAATATATTGAAATTGTACATTAGTTTTTTTAATGAATATTAATGGGGATTAGTTCTAACTATTTATTCCAATTTAATCATCCTATTTTGAGTAGTACCTTATCCAGCAAGGCACTACTCAGCACTCTCTTTAAATATCCTAGTAGATATGTCGCCTTGGTAATATAATAACGAGGATTTGGTTTTTGAGAGAGAATAATACGATGCACTATAGCGGCTACCACTTCTGCCTCCTCATTGAAAGGAACCTTTTTGGCAGTGCCAGCAATGCTAGCACGATATCTCTGAGCAAAAAGAGAATTCTCAATATCCACATTTTTCTCCAGCATCCCAACTGCAGTATCTCGAAACTTACTGGTAATAGGACCCGTGTTGAGTAGTACAGGGTATATCTCTGTGTCTTTGAGCTCTAGTCTCAAAGTATCCGTCAAGCCCTCTATGGCATATTTGCTGGCATTATAAGCACCTCTGCCAAACATAGAGACAATGCCCAGCACTGAGCTATGCTGTATGATTTTTCCGTAGCCTTGCTCTCTCATCACAGGCAGTAT
>CAZEIN010000250.1:0-4950 GCA_964512425.1 uncultured Sulfurovum sp. | reverse complement strand
GTATACTTTAGAGAATCCCAAATCGTTCATCATAACGCTTTTTGATTTTCTCAGGCCACAGGCTATGTATATATTTGAGGATATCATCCCTCTGTGTTTGCGTGAGTGTGGATTGGAACTGGGGCATCCATCCTATATAGCCTTTGCCATAGCTGTTGCCGCCCTTGGCAATGATTTTACGCAAAAGATCAGGTGCATGGTGCCAAGTATGTGCGGTACCATTGAGTGCGGGTGGCTGGAGTTTACCATCTTCTCTCTTGCCTTGGAGGGCAGGGCTCTGAGGACCTATCCCTTCTGGCCCATGACAAGATGCACAGTTGGCAGCAAAGAGTACCTTGCCATTGGAGATGGCTTGGACATCATTCCATCCTCCTGCTTGAAGTGTAGTGACTGTACCAACTGTCAGCATCATCAGTGTAAATCGTTTCATAGTGGTCCTTTGTATTTGTATAAGCTCATTTTAGGGGATTAGTGTGCAGACTGTGTGCATAATTCTGGTTTATAGAAAAGCATTCACTCCAAGTATCCCAAACTATACCTCTACTACAAACTGGCCCATCATCCCCGCATCTTCATGCTCTAAGATATGGCAGTGATACATATAAGGACGATCTTTGGGTGCGAGGTGATGGAAAACCACCATGATTTGTACCCTTTCTCTAGAGTAGACCAAGACCGTATCTTTGAGCCCTGTTTCATTGAGGAGCGGTGCCTTGCCATCTCTGGCGATGACCTTGAAGCCTGTACCATGCACATGAAAAGGGTGTGGACGTGGTGAAGGATTCCAGATCTCCCAAATCTCATATTCACCCTGCTTGACTACCTCATCGATACGGCTCATTTTCATCTGTTTTTCATTGATACCCAAAAAACCCATAGACATATTGAGAGTAAAGGTTCTGGTGCGTATGGGTTTGGCATCTTGGTAATCATTGAGGGTAAGCAGTTCTTTGGGGAGGGTCATTGGTGTGGGTTGACTTTTTTTCACTTTGATGGCAAGCAATCTTCTGTTATCCATACCATCACCTAGATAGAGTATTTGTCCTGCAAACTGGCTAAAGTCTATCACAATCTCTGCCCGCTCTCCAGTGGCGAGAACAATGTTTTTCAAGGATACAGGCTCAGGAAGCAAACTGGAATCACTAGCAATCTGATGGAGTGCATGCCCACCCTCTAGCATCAGGTTGTAAATCCTCGCATTGGAGCCATTGAGTATCCTAAATCGTATGGCTTTAGGCTCCACCTCTACATAGGGATCAATCACTCCATTGACCAGGCGCACATCACCCGTCACCCCCATCATACTATCATGCATCCCCTGCTTGTACATAAACTGTCCATCAGCAAAAAACCTACGGTCTTGGATCACGAGAGGGATATCATCCACTCCATACTCGTGTGGAAGTGCCAGTTTTTTGCTATTGTCATCATCGATGATAAAGAGCCCTGCCATACCCATAAACACCTGTCTACCCGTCTCTCCGTGGGTATGCGGATGATACCAGCAGGTACTCGCATGTTGGGCTATCTGCATCTCTGCTTTCCATGTGGTACCAGCAGGGATCTTGCTATGAGGGCCGCCATCACTGTTGCCAGGCACTTTGAGCCCATGCCAGTGCAGTGTAGTTAACTCACCTAGATCATTTTTGACATGAAACACTACTCGGTCTCCATGATTCACCTGTACTGTCTCCCCTAAATAATCACTGTTTACGCCATAGGTATCCGTTGTCTTGTCCTTGAAAAAGGGGACCTCTCCTTCCTGAATCTTCAGATCAAATATTTTGGCTCCATCAATCATTTTGTATGGTGCCAGCTTGGGTATAGGGAGTTTTTTGCTAAATGGGTCATAGACTTCATTGCCTTTAGCACAGCCGATGAGTGGTGCTAACGCGATAGTAGAGCCAAGTTTTAAAAAATTTCTTCGTTTCATAGAACATCCTTCTCTTTTGAATAAGAGAAGCATATTGATTTTATGTGCATACTCTGTGCAGAGTCAGTTATTGCAATCCATGTTCCATCTTGAAGTGTGCGAGACAATTGGTGCAGTCTTGGACTTTATTCGTCTCTACTACATGCTGTAGCCCCTCTATATTGAGGATTTTAATATCGCCTGATTTAACATCTTCTACATAGGATTCTGTTTTAAACTTTTTAAGGATACGAGAGAGTGTCTCTGGTGTGATATTGAGGATAGAGGCTATCTCATTGTATTTGAGCTTGTGAAATATCTCTAGTTTTTCAATGAGGAGCTTGGCTACTTTTGCTTCTGATGAGTAGATGGTTTCTTTGTGAATCAGCATAGAGAGTACCATAATCTTGGAGGTTAATGACTTGATCATCTCTAGTGCAAAATCCCTACTATTGAGATTGTTTATCACAAAGTCTCTAGGTACGAGTGCCATCTTGCCCTCTGTGACAAATTCACAAGTCGCAGGGAAAGGAGCCTTTTCAAAACAAGCATACTCACCAATCACTGCAGGTGCTTGGAAACGGTTTATCTGTATCTGGGTACCTTTGGGAGAGGTTTTATAGATTTTGACAGAGCCCTCTAGTACGACATATATATGGCTACTCTCATCCTCTTCATAGAAAACAATGCCACCTTTTGTATATGATTTGACCATAGACTGACTTCTGATTTTATCAATATTTTCGTCACTCAGGTTGGAAAATAGTTGAACATCTCTTAATCTATGCATACGTGCCCCTTTGGTCTTGAAGAGGGAAGTATATCATAGATTCACGAAAAATAGTATAAATCGGAGAAAAAAACTCTTTAATCCTTTTCAAACCAACTTAGCTGCTTGCGAAGCTCCACTACTTTACCCACCACAATCAATGCAGGGGTTGGTAAGTCTTTGGCTTTCTCATAGATAGTCTCTAATGTACCTACGACTGTTTTCTCATCAGGAGTAGTGCCTCTACTAATCACAGCAATAGGGTAGTCTCTAGGTTTACCAATCTCAATAAGCTTCTCTGTAATAATCTGTAAACGGTGCAAGCCCATCAAAAAGACAATCGTATCATCTGTTTTGTAGTTTTCCCAAGGTATCTGAGAATGGTCTTTATTTTTAGATTCATGTCCAGTCACTACCCTAAACGAAACCGTCACCCCACGGTGTGTCACAGGAATACCTGCATACTCAGGTACTGCGATGGCCGAAGTAATACCAGGAATAAACTCAAAAGAAATCTCTCGCTCATAAAGATAGATTCCCTCTTCACCACCACGACCAAATACCAAAGGGTCGCCACCCTTGAGACGTACCACTGTTTCATATTTGAGAGCAGCTTGATAAATCACTTCATTGATCTCCTCTTGGGGGAGCGTATGATGTGAATCTTCTTTGCCTACGTAGATAAACTCACAGCCATCTTTTGCCTCTTTGAGTATCGCTGGATTGGCGAGACGGTCATAGATGACGACATCTGCCTCTCTCACGACACGTAGCGCCTTGACCGTGAGTAGTTCGATATCACCTGGCCCTGCTCCTGTTAGATAGACTTTTCCCATTGTTTCCCTTTTGCCTTTGCTTTTTCTACATGATAGTGCTTCTTAGGCACCTTTGATTTGATCCTCTATGAGGTAACAAGAAGGATCTTCTGCCCACATATCACCATAAATCGCATAGGCGCGGCTACGCGATCCTCCATTACAGATAGTCAAATACTGACAATCTGTACATTTACCGCTCAGCTCTCTAGGATATTGACGCAGTTTTTGCAGGAGATCCGTGGGTCGTTCTGTCCAGATATCGGTAAAATCCTGCGTCAAGATATTGCCGATTCGCTCTGGGAAGAATGGGTCTGGTTTGACAAACCCTTCGCTATCGATATTGAGCAGCTTGCGTCCTGCAGAATTACCTCCCCACGCTATCAATCGTTGCTTCATCTCATCTGCGTGCTCAGGGTACTTTTGTACAAATCTATCATAGAACAAGATCGCATCCATCTCCATGTTGCCTGTGACAATCTCGATATCCCTGCCTGTCTCATGATACTCAAATGCTTTGTCTAGGATAAAATTCACTGCGGTGATACGCTGCTCTTTGGTCAAATCCATCTCTAGATTGTCCAGCCCACGCCCGCTATAGACCAGATGAGAGATATAGACTTTGGGGATCTCATGCTTCTCTGCAAGATCAAAGATAAATGCCAGATCCTCATAGGTGTCTTTGGTGATTGTAAAGCGTATCCCCACTTTGGTCTTGCCGTAACTGTTGAGCAGATCAACAGATTTCATCGACTCTCTAAAAGAGCCCTTGAGTCCGCGGAATCGATCGTGTACCTTTTCGCTACCATCGATACTGATGCCCACATAGTCAAAGGTATCGAGAATCTTTTCTGCATTGGAGGTTTTGGTATAGAGTCCATTGGTTGAGAGGTAGGTGACGATGCCTAGCTCCTTGCATCTGGCTGCGATATCATAGATATCTTTTCTAGTCAGTGGCTCACCACCAGAAAAGATCAAAAACTTGACGCCGTTGGCTTTGAGCTTGGGAAGAGTATCCATGATATTCTCAGTCGTAAGCACATCCTCTGAATCCAAATCTGCTCTAGAGTAGCAGTGCAGACAGCTGAGATTGCAGCGATTGGTAAAATTCCATATAGCGATACTGCCATCGAGTACACGGGAGGGCTTGCCCTCGGTGACTGATTTGAGCAGATTGGAGAGTCTAAACATTATTTTTTGCCTTTGATAGCGTTATTTTCTTTGTAACTGAGGATATACGCTGTAATCGACTGAAGCTCTGTCTCTTTGAGTGTAAAAGCTGGCATGGCATTACGGCTATAGCCCAATACCTTTGAGACTGATTTGGGGTCAGTAATCATCGCCCTGATTGTTGCCTCATCACGTTTGGAGGCGATTTCTGAAAATGGAGGACCAAATGCCACTGCTGTCTGATGATGACATCCCCAGCAATAGGTCTCAAAAACCTTTTTCCC
>CAZEIN010000249.1:0-3041 GCA_964512425.1 uncultured Sulfurovum sp. | reverse complement strand
TGTGGGATAAACATGCTGACTCCTTTGATATTGCCAATCATCTACAAGATATTTGGTATTATTATACCAAATCCAAATCCAATAATACACCCCAAAGAACATCCTCGCAAGCATCTGCAAAATATATAGAATTTGAATTAGCTATGGCTAGTACTGCATTCTATACATTTCACAGCTACTCACGATGATGCTCTCTGAAGTACACTATTGTATTTTGATTTGGTATTACATCATTTCGGATGCATATTATCTCGAAATTTGGATATACTTTCGGTAAAAAGAGGTATCAATCCTATGAAAACATTACCAAGCTATATCGACCATACCTTGCTGGCAGCCAATGCCACCCCAGAGCAGATCAAAACACTTTGCCAAGAGGCGAGACAGTATCATTTTTGCAGTGTCTGTGTCAATTCGAGCTATGTGCCCTTGGCCGTCACTCAACTCAAAGACTCAGATGTCAAGGTCTGCTCTGTAGTAGGTTTTCCACTGGGAGCAATGGTCACAGAATCAAAAGCCCATGAGGCAAAAGTAGCTATCGCAGAGGGAGCAGAGGAGATCGATATGGTAATTCATATAGGCCGTCTCAAATCAGGAGAGCTAGAGAGTGTAGAGGGAGATATTCAAGCAGTACGAGATGCCACGCAGGGCCAGATACTCAAGGTGATTTTTGAGACGGCACTGATCACCAAAGAAGAGATTGTCACACTTTGTCAAATCTGTACCCGTGTAGGGGTAGATTTTGTCAAGACCTCGACAGGGTTCTCTATAGGGGGTGCCACACTAGAGGATGTGGCACTGATGAAAGCCTCAGTAGGTGATGGTGTGCAGGTCAAAGCCTCAGGGGGTATCCGAGACTATGAGACTGCTATGGCGATGATAGAAGCAGGGGCTACGAGACTGGGTGTGAGTGCCGGGATCGCGATAGTGACGGGTGCACTGGGGTCTGGCTTGGATGATGTGTCACAGGGTGGTGTATCATCCGTGCCTGACTCCTGCAAAGGAGACTACTGATGGGTAGAGTCATTTGGCTGGTGATGGATTCGTTTGGTATCGGTGGGGCAGAGGATGCTGGCAGTTTTGGAGATGAGGGAGCAGATACACTGGGACATATCAATGATGCCCACCCACTCTCTATCCCCAACATGGCTTCCTTGGGTTTAGCAAAGGCTTATGAGAACAATATGGGCAAAACACTTAAACTCGCCCAAACAGCAGAGCCTGCAGCAGGATGTTTCTACGGTGCTGCCCAGGAGCACTCTGCAGGCAAGGACACCCTCTCAGGACACTGGGAGATGGCTGGGGTGCAGATGGATCTGGAGATGGTCTATTTTTCCGATACGCAACCGACTTTTCCTGCTAAAATGATCGAAGAGATCATTGCCAAGAGCGATATCGAGGGGATACGGGGAGACCGACATGCCAGCGGACTAGAGGTGATAGAGACACTGGGAGAGGAGCATATCCGTACAGGCTATCCTATCTTTTATACCAGTGCGGACTCTGTGCTACAGATCGCTGCCCATGAGGAGCATTTTGGGCTGGAACGTCTCTACAGGCTCTGTGAGATTGCCAGAGAGATCACAAACAGTTATGGCGTAGGTCGGGTGATAGCCAGACCCTTTATCGGAGAGAGTGCAGAGAGATTTGAGCGTACCCAAAACCGTCATGACTATGCGATGAGACCTAGTGGAAAGTCTGTACTGGAGATTGCCGTGGAGCATGGTAGAGAGGTGATAGGTATCGGCAAAATTCATGATATCTTTGGTGGGCATGGCATCAGTACCAAGGTACCTGCCTATACATTAGAGGGGCTCATGGATGCCACACTCGAGCAGATACGGCAGGTAGGAGAGGGCAGTATCATCTATACAAACTTTGTAGATTTTGATATGGAGTGGGGGCATCGCAGAGATGTAGAAGGGTATGCTGAGGGGCTTGAATACTTTGACCGTAGGGTGCCAGAGGTCTTGGCGTTGCTTGGAGAGCGTGACCTGCTCATCATCACTGCTGATCATGGCTGTGACCCCTCATGGCGAGGCACAGACCACACACGAGAAAATGTCCCCGTCTTTGGGATACTCAGAAGCAGAGATATGGGTGACATAGGCATCCGAGAGACATTTGCTGATATGGCAGCAACCATCAGTGCACATCTAGGCATACCATCAGCAGAGCAGGGCAGATCCTTCTTGTCATGACACAACACTATGTGAATGGTTTCATGTTCTCACCCGATCACCAACGCGTCGCACTGATACACAAACGGCAACCTACTTGGCAAGCAGGATATCTCAATGGTATCGGTGGCAAAATAGAGCTAGGTGAAACAGCAGCAGAAGCAATGGTGCGAGAGTTTTCAGAGGAAACTGGAGTGTCGACAGCTCAAAAAGTGTGGAAACCCTTTATCAAGCTAGAGGGAGAGGGCTTTTGTATACACTTTTTCTATGCGATCAGCAAGCAGATCAATGCCGTGCGTACGGTAGAAGCAGAGGTTGTCGGCATCTATCCTGTCTACCCACTCCCTGAAACGGTACTGCATAATCTAAAATGGCTGATTCCAATGGCCTTGGATGAGAAGTTGGAGTTTGCTGAGGTAATTAAAGTGATGGAGGGAGTATAGATGGATTGTTGTGATGGCATACGCTTGGTAGGGCTTGGTATTTTTCTTGTTATTCTCCATTTCTTTGCTATTATATGGATTTTTGAAGATACATACTGGAGTCTAAAAAAGAAGTTTTTGTATCTCTTGGGTGTATTGACTTTGCCACTTGTTGGAGCATTGTTAGTATGGCATCATCGAGACAAAGAGTATCATGCACATAATGGTGATGATACTAAAAAGGGAAGAAACTCAACAGGTGGAGTATGTGATATGATAGATACTATTGTGGATGATTGTCGTATCTTGGACAAATCATTGGGCTGAACTCTCAACCTTTTTCAAGTATCCAGATTCAGTGAGAAAATTAATCTACACCACAAATCCGATAGAATCTTTAAATGCAACCATCAAAAGAAAGACAAAATCTAAAGGCTCA
>CAZEIN010000248.1:0-9902 GCA_964512425.1 uncultured Sulfurovum sp. | reverse complement strand
GTCAAGGAGAGAACAAACTCTCCCTCGCTACCTAGTGCCAGAAGTTCCTTGGCATCTGCCAGCACTCTGAAAAAGCGGTCGATAATCAGTGGGGTGAATCGATTGTCTTTGGCAAAGAGAAGTTCCTTGAGATAGAGGGTGAGCTCATCGATAACCATCTCCGACTCATACTCTGAAGAGAGCTTGATAAAATCAAGTATTTTGCCCTCATCTTTGGCAAGCATGTCCTTGAGCAGTGTATCGAGCAGAGAGGGCTCAATGATACCCAGCATACTGGTGACGGTGGTCATATCTACATGGTTTTTAGAGTAGACAATGGCCTGATCAAGCAGCGTGAGAGAGTCTCTGAGGCTACCTGCACCACTACGTGCAATCACATCGAGAGCCTCTTTTTCGTAGCTAATCCCCTCTAGGTTGAGGATGTGCTCTAGGTGGCTGAGTACCAGTTTTTGAGGAATCTTTTTGAACCTAAAATGCTGAGTTCTAGAGAGGATAGTGGCAGGTAGTTTGAGAGGATCGGTTGTAGCGAGGATAAATTTGACAAAATCAGGTGGCTCTTCGAGGGTCTTGAGTAGAGCATTAAACGCCTGTGTGGTCAGCATGTGTACCTCATCAATGATGAAGATTTTGTATCTGCCGATACCTGGTTTGTATTTGGTATGTTCGATGAGCTCTTTGATATCATCGATGCCGCGATTGGAAGCGGCATCCATCTCGATGATATCCATATGGCGACTCTCATTTGCCATGTTGCAGTTATCACAGTGGTTACAGGGTTGCGAAGAGGCTCCCTCCTCGCAGAGGAGTGCCTTGGCAAAGATACGGGCAGTAGAGGTCTTGCCACTTCCACGAAGCCCAGAAAAGAGATAGGCATGAGAGAGTCTATCTCCATCCAGAGCCAATGAGAGTGTCTGTGAAACACTGTCTTGTCCTACAAGATCAGCAAAGGTAGAAGGGCGATATTTTCTGGCTAATGCTAATGACAAGTGGGCTCCTTGGAGAATAATAATGACCCTAATTGTAGTGAAATTTTACTTTTGGCTGGTATAATTCCCAAACCTCAAAATAGAAATTCATGAATTCTATTTTGGGATTTGGGTAATAGATCCCTATAGAAAGATTTGCTATAATATAATAGACTTTAAAACAAGTGAGAAATGATGCAATACAATCCAAAAGAGATTGAATCCAAATGGCAAAAAATTTGGGAGGATGAGGGGGCGTTTGAGCCCTCGGATTCTCTAGAACAGAAAAAAAAGTATATCCTGAGTATGTTTCCCTATCCTAGTGGTCGTATCCACATGGGGCATGTACGTAACTATGCTATCGGGGATGCGATTGCTAGATACTACCGCAAACAGGACTACAATGTACTACATCCTATTGGCTGGGATGCATTTGGTATGCCTGCAGAAAATGCTGCAATCAAGCACAAGCTCCATCCAAAAAAATGGACCTATGAGAATATTGATTATATGCGAAAAGAGCTCTCTGCTCTGGGCCTGTCATTTTCCAAGACCCGTGAGTTTGCCACCTGTGATACACTCTATACCCGCTGGGAGCAAGAGTTTATCATCAAAATGTATGAGACAGGACTGCTCTATCGTGAGAGTACCACAGTCAACTGGTGTGCAGATTGCCATACGGTACTGGCCAATGAGCAGGTAGAGGAGGGGTGTTGCTGGAGATGTGACAATGACGTCCAGCAAAAAGAGATGCCAGGATACTATCTAGATATCCTCAAATATGCTGATGAGTTGCTAGAGGATTTGAGCGGATTGGATGAGAAATGGCCCAATCAGGTGCTTACGATGCAGAGCAACTGGATTGGCAAGTCGCAGGGATTGTCATTTGAATTTACACTAAGTCCTGAGAGCAAGGCTAGGCTAGGAGATGCATTTGAGGGGTATGAGGTGTTTACTACCAGACCTGATACGATCTATGGTGTGACCTACTCTGCATTGGCGGCAGAGCATCCTATCGTCAAGAGCTTGATAGCGCATAATCTACTCGAGAGCGAAGTAGCCCAAAAGATTACAGCCATTGCCAACATGACAGAGCGTGAGCGTGCCCAAGCGGACAAAGAGGGCTACCCACTGGGTATCACAGTGATGCATCCACTCACAGGTGAGGAGATTCCTGTCTGGACGGCTAACTTTGTGCTGGCTAGTTATGGCGGGGGTGCAGTGATGGCTGTGCCTGCCCATGATGAGCGTGATTTTGAGTTTGCCACCAAGTATAATCTGCCTGTCGTTCGTGTGATTAGTGGAGGGGAGTTACCCTATATCGGCGAAGGGCTACTTGAGCACTCTGCTGAGTTTGATGGCGTAACCAATAAAGAGGCACAAGCCAAAATCATCGCACTCATGGAAGAGAAGGGCTTTGGCAAAGGCACAACCAACTTCAAACTACGCAACTGGGGTGTGAGTCGCCAGCGATACTGGGGGGCTCCGATTCCTTTTGTGCATTGTGCTAGCTGTGGATTGGTGCCTGAAAAACTGGAGAATCTCCCTGTCGCACTGCCCGAGGATGTAGAGATTACAGGTGAGGGCAATCCGCTGGAGAGCCATCCCACATGGAAGCATTGTAGCTGTCCCAAGTGTGGAGCAGGGGCGATGCGTGAGACGGATACGCTTGATACCTTTGTGCAGTCGAGTTGGTATCAGTTGCGATTCTCTCTCAATCCTGATAGATGGAATGAGGTAGGCATTGATAAAACAGAAGCCAATTACTGGCTGGGTGTAGATCAGTATGTTGGTGGAATTGAGCATGCGATTTTGCACCTGCTCTATGCCAGATTCTTTACCAAAGTTCTACGAGATATGGGCTATCATGATAGAGATGAGCCTTTTAGCAGGCTATTGACACAGGGGATGGTGCTGATGGACGGTGCCAAGATGAGCAAATCCAAAGGCAACACCGTAGATCCTGATGACCTCGTGGCACGCTATGGTGCAGATACGGCGAGACTCTTCATCCTCTTTGCCGCTCCTCCACAAAAAGAGCTAGAGTGGAATGACTCAGCTGTGGATGGTGCGTTTAGGTTTGTCCGTAAACTCTATGATCGCAAAGCAAAAGTCACGCAACGCACACTACCTGCTATCGATCACAGCAGCCTCACCAAGGAGAGTAAACTGGCACGTATCAAAGTCTATGAAGCCTTGCAAAAATCTGCCCATGTCTATGAGAAGAGTTTTGCATTTAATACACTCATCGCTGCTTGTATGGAGGCACTCAATGCATTGGACAAGCAGGATGATGGTGCTGTCTGGAGTGAGGGGATGTATGTGATGCTCAATCTACTGGAACCTATCATTCCCCATATCGCCAATGAGCTCAGTCAGGAGCTCTTTGAGAGAGAAAACCTCTCTGCTGTGCTAGTGGTCAAAGAGGAGGTATTTGTTCAAGAGAGTATCCTCTATATGGTGATGATTGGAGGTAAAAAGCGTGCTGAAGTAGAGGTAGAAGCATCTGCTTCACAGGCAGAGATACTCGAAGCTGCCAAGCATGCAGGAGCCAAATGGCTAGAGGGGATGCAAATTGTCAAAGAGATTGTTGTGCCCAATAAGCTGGTCAATCTAGCGGTCAAACCAAACGCATAGTATACCGTTTAAGCTATGAGAATAGGAGAAAAAATGAAAATACAAAACAGAGTGCTTCCAAAGAACCATAGACTAAAATTGCTACTCTTTGGTTTTTCATTTTTCATGTTTATCGCATGTGGCTACAAACCCGTCTCTCACTACACCAAGCAGACTATTGCCTCGCCTCTCTATCTCAAAGTAAAACTGTCTCATAAAGAGCCAGATAGTGGTGTCGCCCTACAGGATACATTGAGAAAGGCGATTGTACATAGACTGGGAGTCGCTACAACAACGAGTGAGGATGCAGCGTCTAGTAGACTTATGGTTACGTATGATCAGATTAGTTATACAGCATTGGGCTATGATGCCAATGGATATGTAGAGCGATATCGCGTGAATGTCACAACTGTGTTTCATCTGCTCTCGCCAGGCAATCAGCTACAGCGAAAAATCACCACAACCCATGAAGCAGATGTCACTCCCAGCGCATTGGAGTCCTCACGTGCAAAACAGAGAGCCATTCAATCTTGTACCCAGAAAGCGGTTGATCAGTTTGTCGCATTCATGGCAGCAAAATCAGTAAAATAGTGAGCAGTGAGCAGTGAGCAGTGAGCAGTATAGAGATCTGAAAGGTCCTCCCGTACTCATATCTTTTTTATCAGAAAAACCCCTCTACTATAAAGAGATAGACCATGAGCGTGTGCATACTGCCTATGGGATGCTCCAGTCCCATATCAGACGACCCCAAACCATCCATATCGTAGGCACCAACGGCAAGGGCTCTACAGGACGTATGATTGCACATCTCGCATGGCAATATCGTAGGCCGGAGTTTCCTATCTCCAACAGTGTGCATCGCGTAGGTCACTTCTCCTCTCCACATATCCTCAGATTCAATGAGCGTATTTGGATTGATGGCAGAGATGCCAGTAATGAGATGTTAGAAGCGGCACACCAGAGACTTTTTGCCGTGCTAGGCAGAGAGATGAGTGAGGCACTCTCTTATTTTGAATATACTACCCTATTGGCATTTGTGGTATTTGAACACTGCGATCTAATGGTGCTCGAAGCAGGGCTTGGCGGTGAGTTTGATGCGACCAATGTTTGCGACAAGGAGCTCTCCGTGATTACACCTATTGGTGTCGACCACCAAGCATTTTTAGGGGAGACGATTGAGGAGATTGCGGGCACAAAGATACGAAGTATTCAGAAAAAAGCACTTTTGGCACCTCAACCACACCCTGAGGTTCTGGAAGTTGCTCAAAAGATTGCAGAGGATGTAGGGGCAACCCTGATGCTTGCCCACCCCACACAAGACATTGTCCAGATCAAAGACTGGCCTGAGTACCTGGTTGAGAATGCATCAGTAGCTTTGCAGGCTCTGGATATCTTGGAGATACCCTATAGTGTTGATGACCTGAAGTGTTTGGAGCTTTTTGGTCGTTACTATCCTTTGACGGAGAGGATTCGTATCGATGTAGGGCACAATCCACTCGCGGCCAAAGCGATAGAGAAGGCTTTGGATAGGCAGGTGGTACTCATCTATAATAGCTTGGATGACAAGGATTATGAGGAGGTGTTGCGTCTGCTCAAGCCCAAAGTCAAAAGAGTCGAAATCATAGAGATTGATGCACAGCGTGCTACGACGATTGAGGCGATAGAAAAAGCATTGGAACGCATAAAACTTCCCTATAGCAGATACAAAAACGCGCTAGACAAGCAGGAGTATTATTTGGTTTTTGGTTCATTTTATGTTGTAGAGAAATTTTTGAAATCAACAAGAGATATATAGGGTACGATTCTCATCGCATCCTAGCAAAGGCAACTATGTATCAAAGTAACATTTATGAATATCTAGAAACACAACAAGAGAGCAAGCTTCTCATCTGCAAGAATGACAAAGAGGCAATGCAAATCAGAGATATTGCGACATTGCTGGGATTTGAGAGTTTTGTACTGCCCGATATCAGGGCATCGGTAGGGGATGACATGCGTCCTTATGGGACAGAGATCAAAGAGATGTTTGCCGCACTCTGGGGGTATCACCGCTCTAAACAACGCAAGATACTGATTGCACCGCTGCGATCTCTGCTCTTTCCTCTGCCAAAATCGGTCTATTTTCAGAGTCAGGTACTGGAGTTTGGCGAGACGCTCAATCTGCAAAGCTTCAAATCCCAACTCTACAACTGGGGATATCATTTTGTAGATATCGCTTCAGAGAGAGGGGAGGTCTCAATCCGGGGAGATATTATCGATATCTTTCCTATCCATGTGGCTGAGCCGTATCGTATCTCACTCTTTGATGAGGAGATAGAGGCGATCCATTACTATGATGTGCGCACGCAAAAACGCCTGCCAGATGAGCTAGAATCCTTAGAGGTAACACCGGCCTTTTTGGCACTGGAGCAAAAAGAGTACGAAGCACTCCAAGAGCGTGTAGAACATAGCCCTTATGATGCCTTTGTCAAAGATATTGATGCATTGGGTATTTGGCACCTGCAAGAGCTGGCAGAGAGTGCCTTTATCCAGTTTGATGCGATCTGTGCAGTCTCTTTGGAGGAGGAGCTCGATGAGATTTATGGGCTGGGCAGTCCCTTGCTGGGCAGAGGCGCATTTCCTGCCCAAGTCATCCCTGATGCTATGAAATGGCGTGATTTAGAGGTGCTTGATCCCAACAAGTTTCTCGAAACCCACTCCGAGAAACAGATCACGATACTTGCCAAAAATGAGTCTATTGTGCGTGGGTCTCAATTGAGCAGTTTTGACAATATTCACTTTGTTTATCAAGAGGGAATTATCCACCTAATGAGCGAGGATCAGCTCATTCTATCTCTCAATAAGCCCATCAAACGCAAACGGGTCAAAAAAGCCAGCATCATCCTCGATGAGCTCAAAATCGGGGATTTTGTAGTGCATGAGAATCATGGTATCGGTATCTTTCGCGGGGTGGAGAAGAGAGAGATTTTAGGTGCTACCAGCGAATTTGTAGTGATGCAGTACCAAAATGAGGATACACTACTCATCCCTGTAGCCAATCTGGAGGTGATTGATCGTTTTGTAGCAGAGGGAGGTAGCCTACCCGCACTCGATCGCCTGGGCAAAGCCAGCTTCAAGCGTCTCAAAGGCAAAGTGAGGGAGAAACTCTTTGCTATTGCCAGTCAAATTATACAGCTCTCTGCCAAACGCCATCTCAAAAAAGGGATTGTACTCTCTACGCCAGAGGAGCATACGATTTTCATGTCACAAGCTGGGTTTGTCCATACAGACGATCAAGAGCGAGCCATCCATGAGATGCTCTCAGATATGCGAAGTGGCAAGATGATGGATAGACTACTCTCAGCAGACGTAGGTTTTGGCAAGACTGAGGTAGCGATGAATGGTATGTTTGCGGCTGTTAAAAATGGATACCAAGCGATGATGATTGCACCTACCACTCTCCTCAGTGCACAACACTTCAAGAGCCTCAAAGAGCGTTTTTATGGTCATGGTATTCGTATCGCCAAGCTCGATCGCTATGCCACCCCCAAAGAGAAGAGTGTTACGTTAGCAGGACTGCGGGAGGGAGTGATTGATGTGGTTGTAGGTACCCATGCATTGCTCAAAGCCACGTTTAGCAATCTGGCACTGGTAGTAATCGATGAGGAGCATAAATTTGGTGTCAAACAAAAAGAAGCGCTCAAAGAGATCGCACTGGATGTGCATCTACTCTCGATGTCAGCCACTCCGATTCCGCGTAGTCTCAATCTGGCACTCTCTGAGATCAAAAGTTTTTCAGAGATACTTACGCCTCCTACAGAGCGACAGGGGGTGCGTACCTTTGTCAAGAGTTATGACCAGAGTGTTATCAAGGAGGCGATTTTGCGAGAGAGACGCAGAGGAGGACAGCTCTTTTACGTCTTTAACTCTATTGCGGGGATTGAGGGCAAGAAAAAGGAGCTTTTGGAGATACTACCTGATCTGCGCCTGACCGTGCTACACTCTAAAATCTCTGCCAAAGAGACCGAAGAGGAGATGATGAAGTTTGAGGATGGAGAGTATGACTTGCTGCTCTCCACCTCCATCGTAGAGTCTGGTATTCACATGCCTCATGCCAATACGATGATAGTCGATGGTGCGGACCACTTTGGTATTGCAGACCTGCATCAGCTACGAGGCAGAGTGGGTAGGGGCTCCCAAGAGGGCTACTGCTACTTTGTCGTCACAGACAAGGATCGCCTCACGGAAAATGCCAAGCGCCGCTTGTTGGCACTGGAGTCTCACTCTGAGCTAGGTAGTGGGGCGGTGTTGGCATTCAATGACCTTCAGATACGAGGAGGAGGAAACATCATCGGGGAGGCACAATCAGGACATATCAAGCAGATCGGCTACTCTCTCTATCTCCGTATGCTCGAAGATGCCATCAGAGAGCTCAGCGGCAAAGACAAAGAGGTGGCACAGCAGATTGATATGAAGCTCTCTATCGACGCTTATTTAAACGAAGAGCTTATTGGAGAGGATCGCCTCAGGCTAGAGCTCTACCGTCGCCTCTCTCTCTGCGAAGCAGTGGGAGAGGTCTATGAGATCGAAGAGGAGATTTCGGATAGATTTGGTAAGCTCGATACAATCACCAGACAGTTTATTGATGTGATTGTGATGAAGGTGCTGGCACGCCAGCAGGGAGTATCCAAGGTCTCCTCTTATGGAGAAAAAGTATTTATCGAGTTTGTTGATACAAACAAAGAGCGTTTGGTTCTGAAGTCTCCTAGCAAAGATGACGATGATATTATTGCCACAGCAATGGGATATCTTAAACCCAAACTATGCAATAGAGATTACCAATCTCCCACAGATCATTGACTCATGGGCATTCACAGAGTATGCATCGATGCACCTTTGGGTGCACCTCGGATACGCTGTAAACACCCATGAGCCAAGCATCAGTAGGATATTTGGCAATTCTATCGCATAATTCGGGTTAAACAATAATTTTAATCTAAATCTGCTATGATACAGATAGTTATATTATATCAGGAGGCAAGATGATCGCATTTATTGAGTCTGAGATACTCAAAGGCAAACATTTTCCTCTTGGGAGTCGCGATAGATTGCGTGCGACACTGGTCAATCTGTTTATTCTTGTAGGATCCTTTGTCATCTTGCTGTATGCTTTTGAAAATTTAAAGCAAGGCTATTATGGCATCTTGAGTGTTGAATTGGGTATGGTAGTCGTGTTGGTAATAGGATATCTTGTATTCCCTTATTATACAAATATGGAGCAAATCTCTTATTTAATTCTTGGTTCACTTACTTTTTTATTGGCAATTTCTCTGGTATTGCCAGACAAGGATCCGGAACTCTCGATTTTCTGGTTGGCATCTCTGCCTATTTTTGTCTTTTATTTTTTGGGTGTCAAAAAAGGTATTATCTGGAATGCCTATATGTTCATTATTTTGCTCATTGTCCCTCTGGTCTCTTATGTAGCACAAGTGAAGTTTGTCTATGGTTGGGAGTTGCTTTCTCAAATAGTCTTAGGGTTTCTAGTCGTCTCCTATATGCTTTATATCATAGAAAAAGAGAGAAGTGACTATGAGCAGAGACTGAGTATCGCATTGAAAGAAAATCGTATGTTATTTAAAGAGGTACACCATCGTACAAAAAATAATATGCAGGTGATTATGGGCTTACTAGAGTCTCAATCCTTTAAAATTGACGACCCCAAATATAAGAAGATGTTTGAAACACATATTGACCGTCTCAAAGCAATGAGTTTGATGCATAAAAATCTCTATTCAGACCAGAGTTTTGAACAAGTAGATATCAAAAAATACCTTGAGGAGATTATACAGAGTCTTCAGAAATATACAGAACATCAACTCTCTTATACTATTGATGAAATCATGCTAGATATGAAGACGGCAATGAATGTGGGGCTTATCGTAAATGAGGCAGTGACAAATTCTATTGAACATGCCTTTGATGAACAAATTGGAGAGATACATATTATGCTCAGGCACATTGGAAATAGATGCGCACTCACTATCAAAGATAACGGGAAAGGATATGACACAACCATAAGCTATAGATCATTGGGCGTCACACTTATCAAAGACCTAAGTGGTACATTGCTTAATGGTTCAATTACATTGGATGGAAGCAGAGGTGTTTTTATGAGAATTTATTTTGATTTAAAGGAGTATAGGTATGCATCTACCTAAGAGAATCATTATCGTGGAGGATGAAGCGATTACGCAGCGATTTCTTCAAGATATTTTTAGCCAGTATGAGGCTGAAGTTGTTGGATGTTTTGATAATGCAAAAGATGTTTTAGCACAGATTGCT
>CAZEIN010000247.1:0-3702 GCA_964512425.1 uncultured Sulfurovum sp. | reverse complement strand
GTATTCTGCTCTTCTTTGGTTGCTGGAACTCTAGGGATGTAGTGTCTAGCCGCTTCACCGTTACTCTCATCTACAACAACAGCAAAGATACCTTTCTCCTCTACGGTGGAGCCTTTTTTGATATTCTCCAATGCCTCCAGGTAGTCACCTTTGAGTATAAAGTATTTGATTTTTCCTTTTGCGTCGGCTACCACTCTTTGTGCGATAGGTGCGCCATCTACTACTTTGAGCTCCGAACCAAATGGGATACGTGCAGGCACAGACCAGCCCTCTTGGATGACCTCTACGATTGAGTCTCCCTCTGTGACCGTGGCACCATCCTGGAGTGGGAGATAGAGTTTGCCCTCTACTTTACCCGCAACACCTGCAAGCTCATTGGCTTTGGCAACATCGCCTTTTCTGAGACTGTAACGGTACTCATCGCCACTCTTTGGCTTCACGATGAGCACAATTTCATCATGCAAAATAGAGACAGAAAGTTTTCCGTCTACCACTGCTTTGATTTTAGGCTCAACCAACAGTATACCAGCATTACGACGGTTTGCGACAATCAAGTTGTCTGCACGGTTTCGGTGTACTGTGAGGTTGTAATATCTTACAAATCCCTCTTTGGTCGCGACAACTTGTCGCTCCTCTTTACCAGCACTGGCCGTTCCTCCTGTGTGGAAGGTTCGCAGTGTCAGCTGGGTTCCTGGCTCTCCAATAGACTGTGCGGCGATTACACCCACTGCCTCACCAGTTTTGACCAATCTGTTCTCTGCCATGTTCAGTCCATAACATTTTGCACAGATACCTTTGTTGGCCTTACAGCTTGCAGGAGCTCTCATGACGACAGAGCGTACACCTGTATCACGAATCACCTGTGCCTCTTCCTCTTCGATCAGTGTACCTTCGCTTAGAAGTACCTCATTGGTCACGGGATCAATAATATCTTCGGCAATCACACGTCCATAGACACGATCAGCCAATGGCTCAATAAGCTCATTACCCACGATAATATCAGAAACCTCAACACCCTCGTGGGTGCCACAGTCATCCATGCTGACCTTGACATTTTGGGCAACATCGATCAGTTTTCTGGTCAAATACCCTGCGTTGGCGGTTTTGAGTGCCGTATCTGCCAGACCTTTTCTCGCTCCGTGAGTAGAGATAAAGTACTCTAGTACATTGAGCCCTTCACGGAAGTTTGAGGTAATCGGTGTCTCAATAATCGATCCATCTGATTTCGCCATCAGACCCCTCATCCCTGAGAGCTGTCTAATCTGAGCCGCTGAACCCCTCGCCCCTGAATCTGCCATCATATAGACAGAGTTAAAGCCATCTTTATCTTTTTTAATCAAATCCATCAGTGCTTCGGCAATATTATTATTTGCATCTGTCCAGATATCAATAATCTTGTTGTATCGCTCTTGGTCTGTGAGTAGACCTGCACCAAACTGCTTCTGAATCTCGACAACTTTTGTCTTGGCTTCTGCTACGATACCTTCTTTGGTCTCTGGGATTTTAATATCATCTATCGAAATAGAAACCCCTGTTTTGGTTGCATACTTGAAACCCATATCCTTGAGGTTGTCCAAGAACTCTGCTGTATGAGAGATGCCACTATGCTTGTAGATATAGTCTACGAGTGTTGCGATCTCTTTTTTCTTCATGATGGTATTCCAGAGCTTCTGTGGCACATAGTCTGGCATAATAGAGTTGAGAATGAGACGACCTGCTGTGGTTGTCACAATCTCACCATCTGCAACGGTTCTGATTCTCGCATTGAGATCAAGTGTCTGCTGCTCAAATGCGATAAATACCTCATCAACATTCGCAAAAAGCTTGTGCTGTCCAATCACATCTGTTTTTTCAAGCGATAGATAGTAGAGACCCAAAATCATATCCTGAGATGGTACCGCAATCGCTTTACCAGAAGCAGGAAGCAGGATGTTCATAGAGGAGAGCATCAAAATCTTGGCCTCTGCTATCGCTTCATCAGAGAGTGGCACGTGTACCGCCATCTGATCCCCATCAAAGTCCGCGTTGAATGCAGAACAGACCAATGGGTGTAGCTGAATCGCTTTACCATCAATCAATCTAGGGTGAAATGCCTGAATCGAAAGCTTGTGCAGTGTAGGTGCACGGTTGAGGAGCACTGGGTAGCTATCAACTACCTCTTCGAGACACTCCCATACTTCATTGGACTGCTTCTCTATCATGTTTTTGGCTTGCTTGAGAGTCGTGGCATAGCCTTTTTCCTCAAGTTTTGCCATCATGTGTGGCTTGAACAACTCTAGTGCCATCTTTTTAGGCAATCCACACTCATCCATACGCAAATCAGGCCCAACAACAATAACAGAACGACCAGAGAAGTCTACACGCTTACCCAATAGGTTCTGTCTAAATCGTCCCTGCTTACCTTTAATCGTCTCAGAGAGCGATTTGAGTGGACGCTTATTGGCACCCTTGACCGCATTACTACGTCTACCGTTGTCAAAGAGTGCATCGACTGCTTCTTGGAGCATACGCTTTTCGTTTCTGACGATAATCTCAGGAGCATCGAGCTCTACCAGACGCTTGAGACGCTGGTTTCGGTTGATGACTCTTCTATAGAGGTCGTTGACATCAGAGACCGCAAATTTACCACCATCCAAGCTCACCAATGGACGCAAGTCAGGTGGCAATACAGGTAGGTAATCTAGCATCATCCACTCTGGACGGTTGCCTGAGTGCAAGAATGCTTCGATTACTTTGAGACGCTTGATAATGGTCTTTCTCTTGGCTTCAGATTTGGTAGCACCCATATCCTCTTTGAGATTTTGAAGCATCTCTACGAGGTCTAGTTCGCCCAAAAGCTCTTTGACAATCTCTCCGCCCATACGCGCATCAAACCCTGTGTCTCCAAAACGCTGAGAGATCATCTGATACTGCTCTTCATTGAGCACATCATTGATCTGTACCGGATTGGTGCCCTCACTGTCATAGCATGCTTCGCCTGCATTTTTAACGATATACGCCTCATAGTAGAGCACGCGTTCGAGATCTTTCATCTTGACACCCAAGAGGATACCGATACGTGATGGCAATGAACTCACATACCAGATATGTGCAACAGGAGCGACGAGGTCGATATGACCCATGCGGTTTCTACGTACCTTTTTGCTGGTAACTTCAACGCCACATTTTTCACAGACTACGCCTTTGTAACGCATTTTTTTGTACTTGCCACAGAGACACTCATAGTCATTGATTGGGCCAAATATTTTGGCACAAAAGAGTCCATCTCTCTCTGGCTTGAGGGTTCTGTAGTTAATGGTTTCTGGCTTTTTGACTTCACCATAACTCCATGAGAGTACTTTTTCAGGACTGGCAACACGCAGTTGCAATGCCTCTATATCTCTTGGTTTCTCTTCGCTGTTGATATCGATTGGTACTAGGTTTTCTAATTGCTTACTCATCGTCTGACCCCTCTTCTTTCTTTGCATACAGTTCTGTGTCTAGTCCTAGAGCCTGAAGCTCTTTGGTGAGGACAAACATGGTCTCAGGAATACCAGATGCTGGTACGCTCTCGCCCTTGGTGATCGCACGATAGGCTCTGGCACGACCCTCTACATCATCAGATTTGATGGTCAACATCTCTTTGAGTGTATGGGCTGCACCATATGCTTCAAGTGCCCAAACTTCCATCTCTCCAAATCGCTGTCCACCAAACAGTGCGTT
>CAZEIN010000246.1:0-3740 GCA_964512425.1 uncultured Sulfurovum sp. | reverse complement strand
CAAAGTAGACCTGCACCTAAAAATGAACGTATCTATATAGAGATTAAACAATTTAGTCCCTACTATCTAGATAAACGCTTTGGCGGATTACAAATTATGAGTAAAGCAGACAAGGAATTCAAAGAAAAACCCAGTAATATGGAAGTCTTTCATCGTTTGGAGTACTTGGAGAAGAAGTGGGGCAGTACACACCTCAAACTAGAAAGCGATGTATTGATTATTCATAACAATGCTGGTGAAATACTCAAAAAAATGACCCTCCAAAATGAAGATGAAATACAGTTTATACATACTTTTTATGGAATATAGTTGATGGTTGATATCGTACTTACATTGGTCTTTAGTGTGGTAATGTTACTTTTTATGGTCTTTCCTGCAATAAAGATTGTCGCGTGGATCGAGAACAAAGTGAGCCTCACAGAGAGATGGCATAATCCCCTACTTTTTGGGATAATTATACTCCTCTCATTGGGTATTGGATTGTTTTTAAGATTTTGGTAAGCCGAAACTTGCTTTATTCCTCTCTCGCTCTACCAAAACCTCATCAAGCAATACCCAATTGCCGCTAAGCTCTTCATCACTTTTAACTATGATACGATTAAAGTATTGATCCAGCCCGCTAAATATCCCCTCTTCTCCTCTCTCTAATAGTACTTCTAAGCCTTCTGCATGAGCTCTTCTAAACTGATAATTTTTCTCTGCAATGAGCGCTGTGAGTTCTCTATGCCTGGCTTTAGCAATGTTACCAAGTACAGTATCTGACATAGTGGCAGCTACTGTGCCATCACGTTTAGAATAGCTAAAGGCATGGACATGTGTCAAAGGCAAATCTACCAATCGTTCCATTGCCTCCATCCATACTACCTCATCCTCCCCAGGATGGCCTACGATAAAATCCGTACCCAACGCATAGCCTGCTTCAGAAAGCTCCTCAAAAAGCTTTTTGTCTGTAGCAAAGCTATTGCGTCTATTCATCATCTCAAGCATCTTATCACTAGTATGTTGGAGGGCAATATGCAAATGCTTTGCCATCCAAGGCTCTGAGAGTAACTCTTTGAATGCATCATCAATTTGGATAGGCTCCAAACTACCTATACGGATACGTCTGACACCACGTACCTGTGAGACTTTTTTGAGGAGTGTCGCCATAGAGTTTCCATGATCTTTGCCATAACTACCGACATTGGTACCCGTGAGAATAAACTCTCCAAACCCATTGGCTGCCAACTTGGTAATCTGTGCCAATACTGTTTCTTCGCTATGACTTCTGGCTGCTCCTCTCACAGAGGGGATAATACAGTATGAACAGGAAAAATCACAGCCCTCTTGGATCTTTATAAATGCCCTACTCTTGCCCACAAACTCCTCTACAATCGTACTGTCTACATGTACTAAGTCACCCATCTGATAAAAACGCTCTGGCTTTTGCAGGATGGTATTGATCTTCTCTTTCTCTGAATGTCCGATGACACCATATACTTTGTTATCTGCAAATAAGGACTCGCCTTTGGAGTGGGAGCCACAACCTGCCAGAATCACTTTGGCATCAGGGTTTTTGCGTGAGATAGCATTGATATAGCCACGCACAGAACTGTCTGCCCCATTGGTCACGGTACAGGAGTTTACCACAACAGCATCCGCCTGCGTCTCATCATCAGTGAGATCAAAATCCTTGAGTTTGCTCATCATCACCTGTGTATCGAACTGATTAGTACGACAGCCAAAGGTTTTGAAATAGACCTTTTGCTTAGCTTTCATGCAACGCTTTCTCACACGCCTCTCTCTCAGGGGGGAGTGGTTTTGGGATTGCATTGTTGACAAACAGAGACTGTGTAGGATAGGCGATCTCAATATCGTCACGCTCCTTGATACGCTGGATAATCTCCAGAGAGATTTTACTCCGTAGTGTGAGTGTGGCATAGGCATTGGTCAAGTACCATGCAGAAATAACCATACCATGAGGCTCTATAAAAGAGAGGATTCGGGGCTCCACATTGGTGTTTTTGATATGGTAGTGGCTGCGTAGTTTGTTGAGCTGTTTTCGCGTGATATCGGTATAGCCCTTGGAGTACTTTTTAGTCACCTCTTTAGCGATAGAGACCGCTTTTTCAATATTGCTATCAAAGGTCACAGTAAAATCAATCCCATCCCAAACAGTTTTGAGCCCAGCATGAGAGTAGTTGGCAACCATATCGGTAAAAATATAGTTATTGGGAATAAAGATAATCCGTCCAGACCTACGGTTATCGGTAAAAGAGGTCAGCGTCACATCTTCTTGCATCGTCATACGTAGAGGAGATATATCCACGATATCCCCCACATCCTGCATCCCATTACGTACAAACTTAACGCGATCCCCTACATGAATACTCCCGCCAATCACGATTACCCACCAGCCCATAAGTGACATAAACCAGTCTTTCATTGCAATTGCAATACCTGCTGAAGCAAACCCAATCACCGTCACCATATAGCTGACATTTTCGATATAAGCAAAGAGCAATACCAAGCCCATAATCGTCAAAAAGACAAAGTTGGCTGCCTTGTTGACGGTATAATAGCTGTCCTTATTGGACATATAGCGGTGTACCAAATACTTGGTAAAAAGAAACAGCAAGAAAAAGACCGCCATGACACCAATGATTCTTACCATTTTTTCATACTCTTGTTGGATATCTGCATCCAGTTTTAGTTTGATCTCTTCGATTTTTTTACTATAGACCTCTTTGGTGGTAGCAAATATCTCCAGAACAGGTCTAAACGTATCTATCTCCTGCTGTATGCTACTGAGTTTACTGGCTATTGCATGTGCGTTAGGATCTGTCTCTAGCATTTTGACAAGAATAGCTTGCTTTTTTTCGAGACTCTCTACCTCATCTACCAATGAAATATAGGTTTTTTCATACTTTTTCTGCTGTTCATCTAGTTTCTTTTTATGGGAAATTGCCCCCAAGATACCTATGGGATTTCCTACTTCTGGTATCTCTTCTATTGCTGGGGGCTCCACCACTCGTTTGAAGGGGTCTGCTTGGAACTCTTTGAGCAATGCCAGTTTGCCTTCGATGGTTTTGAGCTCTATGCTGTTTTTTTTGTATCGTTCATTGAGCTCTTTGTTTTGTATCTTGCTTTTACTGAGTCGAAAATTCTCTTTGTAGAGGCTCTCTTCTCTGTTTTTGAGCTGTTGATAGGTGAGGTAGTTGCTGTAGATTTTTGTCCAGACATTGCCTTTTTTCTCGCCATTCTCCATCTCTTCTAGCTGGATATCAAGTGCGTGATAGACCCCTTGGAGTGCTTGAATTTGATTGGAGGCGACACTATGGTTACTCTCATTTCCTTCGGCATACCCTAGCCCTAGAGTAAGCAGTGAGGCTATCAGTATGCTAACAATCAAGCGTCTCACGAGGAGACCCCAAACTGACCCAAAACCTTTTTGATGGTCACCATATCAATATCATCTCTCATCACATAGCTCCCTATCTCTCCATGAGGTAAGATAAATGTAATATTGCCACTGTTACTCTTTTTATCCAAGAAAAAGTGCTCATAAAAATGGTCTACATCGGCAATCTCATACCGTGTAGGCAAGTCATTGTTTTGCAGGAGATTGAGGACTCTATGTGCATCCTCCAGAGAGAGTAGTCCCAACTCTACCGCCAAAGCGTTTGCCATCACGATTCCAATCGCCACCGCTTCGCCATGCAGATACTTCTCATAGCGGGTCTCATTCTCTATCACATGAG
>CAZEIN010000245.1:0-6851 GCA_964512425.1 uncultured Sulfurovum sp. | reverse complement strand
AGGAGATACGTGGAAAAATCAATTAAATGTGAAAGTATGGGGAGGTGCTTTTAAAGATGCTGTAGATATCTTGGCAACAGGAGGATACCTTGATGCACCTGTCATTAATGCTTCTCGAAAGTGGCTCATACAGCATCAACTGGAAAAATTCCACAAAGGCGAAAAAGATGAGCATGACAATGATACAGATCCTGCCACAACCTATAAGTATGGTGACCCGCAAACTGGTGTAGAAAACCCAGAAATCTATCGAAGAAACTTTGGTATTTCAATGTACCAAGAGGGGTACACTGGTGGAGGCATGGATTATGCATATCAAAAACAATATGGTTTCTATTGGAATGATTTCGATCTAGCTTATACATTTGAAAAAAACCATAGAGAAGAGGCATTTACCTATCCTACTACAGGATTAGTCGCAGGCGGAAAAGGCTATGTAGGAACCATTCAATGGGAAGGATACAGAGAGGCTATTACAGATATGCGTTATCTCTCGACACTGCTCAGTAAAAAAACAAACGACAACAGTGAAGAGATAGATAGATTTATTATGAATCTTGATGTCTCAAAAGGCAAAGATCTAGATGCTGTTAGGCAGCAAATCATCAATAAGATAGAATTATATTAAAAGACAAATAGAGAGAGGGCTTTCTCTTCTCTCAAGTCAATATTTTCCTTGATTTCTTTAGAATTTCGCTTAACTTTCAGACTATATTGCTATCATTAGACAGAGACAGACTTTTTTCTAAAATTTATGCACATAATATCTGTCAATATGTATGGAGCCCCAATGGAAGAGATAACGATAAGATTTGAAATTGTACGACTCGCCGTAAAAATGGCTGACCATGAAACCATTAGTGTGCAAGCAAATAAACTAAGAGACCTAAGCCTCGATGAGGATCTAAATGAGATTATTTCTCTACTAGAAAGCAGAAATTATCGTCAAGGACTCTATTTGATGAAGGGATACATGAGTTCCCTAGATGACAGTTTCTTCGATACTGTTCCGGCACCGACACCCCCTCCCAAACCTAAAAAACCAGAGCCTCAACCTGAATCTCAAAACCTTTTTGATATGATGCAACACAAACCCACGCAAACGATTAATTTGGATGATATGCTTAGAATGACAGAAGAGAGTGCCTCCGAAACTGTCTCTTATCAGGAGAAAAAGACACTCCCTGAAAGCTATATCTCACATACGCAACAAGAAGTACAGAAAAATGCAGCCTATCTGAATGTACATAAAAACCGTATAGAAAATAAAACCATTTTAGATCATTCCAAAATGGTGAATGAACCTACTGAAGCACTCTATAATCCTCTAGATGAACAAGTTGAAATAATTCAGGCACAAGAAGTAGAAGAAACACCATGCACACCAAAATCAGATAAACCCACATCCAAAATAGAAAGAACTATAGACAATAATATACCTTCTGAACAGCCTATAGCTAATAAAGAGTCAACCCAAGAATCTCTTGATACGCATATCGCAACACTTTCCAGGAAAACACCAGTTGAGACATCAATTGATATGCCAATGGAAACAGCAGCAGAAACCCTTGTGGAGACTTCAGATGAAATATCTACTATGGAGTCAGACACTACTGACAGACCTACCAATCCTATAGTAGATGCGTATGAAGCAGACGTACAAGTATCCGATAAAGACACCGCACAAGAAGTTGACACATCAGAAACAATTACTGAAGAGGTATTGACAGAGGAACCCAATATCGCCATCGAAGAAACCTCTCATCAAGCAGAGATACCTGACGAAAAAATTGAATCTGAAAAGCCATTACCAATAGAGGGGATTGAACCAGAGACAGCACCTGCAGAGATTGTAGCAGCCGAAGAAGCAGAGGTCAAAGAAATAGATATCGCTTTAGAAAAGCCAGAGAAATCAGTATCAGAAAAAAACACAGGGATAACAAAAAAACCTAAAAAAGACCACAGACACTACCCACCCATCTCCTATATAGATCAAAAATTTAGAAACATGAGACATCAATTTCCACAGGTAGAGGCGATTACTGAAATCAGCAACGATGTTAAACTCTTCCTCAAACAGATGGCAACCAAAGGCTATACTGAAAATGATATCAAGGAAACCATTGCAGAGTTTCAAAAGAAAAAGAGTACAGGGGACAAAGCAGAAGCCGCACAACTATTACTCATCGCAGCAGCAAGTGAATCTAGATATGCCCAACTCCTACTAGCTAGAGAGCTTTTCAAGGGGGAAGTACTAGTAGCAGACTACCCAGAATCTTTTACTCAAATCAATAGACTTGCAGAGCATGATTATCCAGAAGCAATCTGTGACCTCGCACAGCTCTATGAATATGGATATGGTATCAAGAAAGATAAAAAAACTGCTGTCCTACTCTACCAAGAAGCTGCAGAAATGGGTATCCCAAGAGCCCAAAAACATGTAGAGCGACTCACAAGTAAAAAAGGCTTATTAGGCTCACTCTTTAAACGTTAATCACACTCTTTATCAGAGTGTGTTGACATCCTTCCTATCACTTTACACCCTACTTCTCTTCTCGCTATAGCTATTCTAACCCAGTTTTAACCACAAGTAGAATAGAATATGTACAAAATTAAACTGAAGGCAGTTAGAGATGATTTCATGGATGCAAAAACACAACAAGTACTTGATCGTTACCATTTGGGTAGCGACAATCGCGTTTATTGGTGCAGGGTTTGTTGGTTGGGGTAGTTATCAATATGGCTCAAAAGCCAGTGCGATAGGACAAGTAGGTGATATAGAGATTACTCAAGAGAAGTTTGATATGACCTATCAAAACCTCTACAACCAATACAATGAGCAATTTCAAGGTCAGTTTGACAATGCTAAAGCACAAGAAGCAGGATTACCTGCACAGGCATTTAACACGTTGGCTTCACAAGCACAACTCCTTAACTTAGCAAAACAGTATGGTATCGTAATCTCTGACAAAGAACTTGGTAATTATGTCACCTCGATAGAAGGATTTCAAAAAGATGGTGTTTTTGATAAAGTCATCTATGAAACCTACCTTAAAAATAGACGTTTAAAGACCAAGACCTTTGAAGGCGTACTTAGAGATGAATTGATGGTCCAAAAATTAATGAAACTACTTGACGCAGAGGCACTTCCTTCAGAGACTGATATTTTGGCTTCTGCACTGAGTATTGCAGATAAGGTTGCTTACAAAGTACTAACACCTAAACAGATTATTGTCAATATAGATGACAAAGCACTCAAAAGCTTTTGGGAACAATTCAAAGATAAATATGTCACCACACGAAGCTATACACTAGCAATTTTATGGACTGATTCTGCAGGTACTGAAGTAACAGAAAAAGAGGTCCATGACTTCTATGACAAAAACAGCTACAACTATGTAGGTGCTGATGGTAAATTATTTACCTTTGAGCAAGCCAAAGCAATCGTAGAACAAGACTATAAGGTCAAAAAAACCAAGAAACAAGCACTCAAAGAGTATGTTGCCTACAAAAAAGGCGAACGTAAAGCAACAGAAACCAAAGAGATCGCAGAGAATAGTCCTGAACTAAGCACTGCGCTATGGGCTGAAATTACCAAAGCCAAAACAGGGGACCTTCTCAAACCAAAAGCTGTGAGCTCTAAATATGCTACAGTCAAACTCATTAAGATTACTGAGCCTCAAACAAAAAGCTTCGAACAAGCCAAAGTGCAAGTCACAGCAGAATTAACAGCACAAAAGAAAAATGAACTGCTTGAAAATAAATCTAATGCAGCGCTCAAAAATATTGAGAATGAGCAGTTGACAACAACAGATTGGGTGACAATGAGTAAATTTGACAACTTGACACCCTTGAGTCAACAAGAAAGTAAACAGTTTTTGGAAAAACTCTTTACATCTTCAGCTAAAACGGGTATGATTACAGTATCGGACAATGTAGTAGTCTACAAAATAGTAGAGCAAAAGATGGATAGTGTTGACAGAAACCTCACGACAACCGTTGAGGGATATGTCAATCAGATTAAAAAAAGTGTCTTTGAAGCCAACCTCTTCAAAACACTCAACGAGACATATCCAGCCCAAAAGTTTGTAAAAGGAATTTGATTTTGAGTAAACCAGTTTTAGCTATTGATATCGGTTCCACAAAAATCTGTGCGGTCATAGCTGAAGTCACTGGTGATGACATTCAGATTATCGGTCATGGTATCGCTAAATCCCAAGGGGTTAAAAAAGGTATCATCACCAATATAGAGCTTGCCTCTAAATCTATCCGCAAAGCCCTCAATGATGCCAGACGTATTGCAGGCAACAATATCTCCACAGCCACTGTCTCTATCTCCAATGCTTATGCCAAGAGCCTTAGTTCTACAGGTGTTGTCAATATCCCACAAAAAGATATCTCCACCAAAGAAATCAACCGCCTCATGGAGACAGCACTCTACAATGCAAACATCCCCAATGAGTATGAAGTATTCCATGTCTTGCCCTATAATTTTAGAGTAGATGAGCAGGATTTTATAGAGGATCCCTATGGTATGAATGCCAGTCGCTTAGAGGTTGATGCCAATATCATTCTGACGCAGAAAACTAGCCTCAGCAATCTCAAGAAAACTGTACGCTCCGCAGGTCTAGAAATAGAAGGCATCGTACTCAACAGCTATGCCTCGTCTATCGCTGTACTACTAGAAGATGAAAAAGAACTCGGTGTCGCACTCATCGACATGGGGGGCCAGACAAGCAATCTCATCATCCATATCGGGAACTCCATCCGATATAATAGCTTCCTCGGTGTAGGCTCAAACCATATTACCAATGACCTCTCTATGGCACTGCATACACCTTTACAGATCGCAGAAAATGTTAAAGTGCGACATGGAAATCTCATTAATGGATCACATGAGGCGATTGAACTCCACGTCATTGGCGATGAGGAGAGCCGTAACAGTATCTCTCTAGAGATGGTACATAACGTTATTATGGCTAGAGTAGAAGAGTCTCTCTCTATCTTGTCAAACTCTATTGAAAAGAGTGCATTGGCTGAGCAAATCGGCGCAGGCATTGTCCTCACAGGTGGTATGACCAAACTCAAGGGTATCAGAGAGTTGGCACAGGCAATCTTTAGAAACAGTCCTATTCGCATCGGCTATCCCAAAGAGATTGGAGGACTGACGGAGGAACTCAAAGACCCTGCATTCTCTACTGTTCTTGGGTTGCTACTTTATCAAATAGGTGGTCACACACAGTATGAGATAGACAATGAAAAAAATATGCTCCATACCAAAAGTGATATCCCTGAGTTTGAGCTTAGTGACATCAAACTCAAGGAGCAATTATCTCAATCAGAGAAGAGTAGTGTTGGTAACAAAGTACTCAAAGACATTCACCCAGATGAGGATGAGGATACTTTTTCATTCGATGATCTACCCAGACCAGATACAAAAGAGGGAAATATCCTATCCAAAATCTCAAACTGGGCAAAACAGTTATTTTAAAAAAAGGGGGCATACATGCATGAATTAGATAATTTTGGCGTTGAAATTGAAAACGTTGACAATGAGATAGCCATAGAATCTGCTGTTACAGCAGCCGGAGCCAAGATCAAGGCAATCGGTATCGGTGGTGGTGGTGGCAACATGATCAACCATATGATCAATGAAGGGATCTCCGGGATTGATCTCATCGTAGCCAATACTGACGCACAAGCATTGGATACTTCATTGGCACCTACCAAACTACAGCTTGGTCTCAATGCTACCAGAGGATTGGGAGCAGGCATGATCCCTGAGAAGGGTCGAGAAGCAGCCTTAGAGAGCTTTGATGATATCAAAGAGACACTTGCTGGTGCAGATATCGTCTTTATCTCTGCAGGCATGGGTGGCGGTACGGGAACAGGTGCTGCACCTATCGTAGCGCAGGCTGCCAAAGAGATTGGTGCATTAACTGTCTCTGTAGTGACTAGCCCTTTTAAATTTGAGGGGCGCAAAAGAACCAAGCTTTCAAAAGAGGGTCTCGAAGAGCTTAAGCGTGAAAGTGACTCTATCGTCATCATCCCCAATGAGAAGCTTCTCTCTATTGTAGAAAAAAATCTCGGTATCAAAGAGAGCTTCCGTCTGGTTGACAATATCCTCTCTGAAGCAGTTGCAGGTATCTCCAATGTTATCCTCTCACATGGACCAAATGATATCAACTTGGACTTTGCCGATGTAAAAACTGTTATGGGGCACAGAGGCTTGGCACTCATGGGTTCAGGCAAAAGCGAAGGTGCCAATGCCGCCTATGACGCTGCCAAGGCAGCGATTGACTCTCCACTGTTGGATAATATCTCTATCAATGGTGCTATGGGTGTACTCGTGCATTTTCACATCCATCCTGACTATCCTATCCTACAGGTTTCAGAAGCAATGGAGACGATTGAGGATCATGCTGACGAGGATGCAAATGTTATCTTTGGTACCACTACTAACTCCAACATGGCTATTGATGAAGTTAAAATCACTATCGTGGCTACTGGATTTGACAGCAATGAAAATATCGCCAATGAGCAAGCAGAAAAAGCACAAACAGCCACCAACCTCCTCTCAGGTATGGGTGCCAACACCACTACCCCTAAGCCTGCTGCTATACAAAATCGTAGAGTTGTTGGTGGATATGATGAAAACAACGAAGATATCCTAGAAGTTCCTACTTTCCTACGTAAGCAGATGGACTAAATCTGATATCATTCTCCCCCTCCCCCCTTGGGGTGACTAGTGCTTATCCTGTTTCAAATATAGTTTCAATATTTTTTCATCCACCTTTGAGATTGCAAGTTTCCCTATTTGGTACGGGCTGAAGTATTCCCCTTCCCCTTTT
>CAZEIN010000244.1:0-1517 GCA_964512425.1 uncultured Sulfurovum sp. | reverse complement strand
GATAGTGCGTTTGGAGGGTTTGGCGAGAAGCCAAAATTCCCTAGATACTCCCTCCTCATACTAACACTAGATCTCTACAGACAGAGCAAAGATCCTGAACTAGCTACGCTACTGCACCATACACTAGATGTGATGATTGGTGGAGGCTTGCATGATAGCGAGGAGGGAGGATTTCACCGTTACTGCAAGGATCGTGCATGGCAGGAGCCACAGAGAGGAAAAATGCTCTATAACAATGCCTTGATGAGCGAAACCCTGCTGCTGGCATCACAACTGTTGGGCGAAGAGAGATACGCCACTGTAGCACTGGAGACGGTGGAGTTCATGCGGAACAAACTGATGCTTGATGGATGCTTCTGTGCCCTTTATGATGAGGGCGTGGTCAAGGATGATAGAATCATCGTCTCGTGGAATGCGATGGCGATCAAAGCTTTTCTGTTTGCTGGCAAGCTGGATAGGGTCTATAGACAGATGGGTATCGCCTCACTCTCCAAGCTACTGGAGTTCGGGATGCATAGAGGAGTGTTGTACCATAGCTTTGTCTGGGGAGAAGCGCCTGAGACAGAGGCATTTTTGGAAGATTATGCACATATGGCTGATGTGCTGATAGTTGCGTATGAGCAGACGAATGAGGAGCACTATCTAGTCAAGGCTTCAGAGCTGATCAATGAGGTACTCAAACAGTTTTTCAATCAAGGACAATGGCACTATAGCAATGGGGAGATCATAGTGCCAGCCGATACCATAGATAGAGACTATGCTGCGGCACTCTCTGTTATGAGCAGGGTACTACAAAAAGCCACGAAACTGATCGATCCAGCCTATGAGAAGTTTTTGACCAGAACGCTAGAGGTACACTCCTACGAGCTGATGCGACAGCCAATCTCGATGCCTGAGTTAGCGAGAGTGACAATACGGCACGCATAGAGATAAATTCATAAAGTGTTAGGTATTACTTGACACTTTATGAAAAAGATGCTATCATTTCATATATCCCAAGCAAAAGGAGCGTGAAATGACACTCAAAATGAAAGAACTAATTGCCCAGAGTGGTGAGAACAAATCTACCATACTCTATTATCTCAAAGAGGGGCTACTCCCTGAACCCTCCAAACCCAAGCCCAATGTGCATCTCTATCATGAGAGCTCTGTGGAGATCATCAAATTTATCAAATACCTGCAACAGCATTTCTCCTATACGATTGCTGAGATTAAGCGTATCTTTGAGCAGACGCCTTTGGATCTGGATGGGAGCTTTGAGATGATGGTGAGTGCTCTGGAGATTGCCACGGTAGGTAGAAACACACAATGGTATACCAAAGAGGCATTTCTAGAGACCTCAGGGCTGGATGAGGCGACACTGGAGAGCTATATCGTTCAGGGGTATGTTTTTGAGCGTATGCAGGGGTTTAGCACTGCAGAGTTGGAGATTGTGGAGATACTCCATCGTCTGGAGCAGTTGGGGCTGGAGCGTGCATTGATCGATCAGTATGTGCAGAGTGCCCGTACCATCGCCA
>CAZEIN010000243.1:0-2137 GCA_964512425.1 uncultured Sulfurovum sp. | reverse complement strand
AAAGATCTTAAAGCAGAGGAACAAAAGAAGATAGATACCTTTGACTACAACTTACTTATTGGTATGCATATTGGCAATAAAGTAATTGAACGCATTACAGATGCAGGTAGCACTATTCATTTATTTTTTGATGATGGTACAGATGATTACAGCCTGTCAAAAAAATACCTATACGATTGGTACCAATCAAAAATGGAGGAGACCGTATGACAACACTACAAACATTCCTAACTAACTACTGTCATGATAACTGGGCAGTAGCAGCTTATTGGCTAAACATAGATCAGAACGCTCTAACAGATCTGTTGGGTGCAGAAAATAACTCAATGATCGATAAAGATCTTATCAAAAGAGCTAAAGAGCTTATGAATGGAAATATACCAGACAATGAGGTGGCAGCACTAGAAATGGCATTTGAGGATTTACAGATCCGCATGGGGCGTTTTCAAAGAGCAGCTTATGAATTAATCAATAATTAAAAACAAGGAATAGAACAAATGGCAAAAGAACAAACAGCTACTCCAAAACAAAGGGTTCATTGGATTATGCAAGGTAAAGGCGGTGTAGGTAAAAGCAGAGTAGCGGCAACTCTCTTGGAGTTTCTAACAGAAAGAAATAATAGCAATGCTCTAGGGCTGGATACCGATCCGAATAACAGGTCATTAAGTGACATCAAAAATCTTGATGTGGTATTTCTCAATATCATGCCTGACTCGGACACGGTAGATATAGCTAAATTTGATACTTTGCTTATGTTTATGATGGAAAATGAAAAGGCAAAAGGCAAAGACCTTGTAATAGATGTTGGTGCCACAACTTATCAGCCACTCTATAGCTACCTTATCAAAAATGATGTTTTCAATCTGCTATCTGATTTTGAGCATTATGTACATATCCCTGTAGCCATTGGTACAGAGGCAGAGGCAGATTGCCTCTTGCAACTTGACAGTATGCTGAATGCTTTTGGAGACACCCCTCCCTACATAGTCTGGGAAAATCAATTTTTCTCCACGCAACAAGATCATGACATAGAGAAACTTGAAGCCTACCAAAAAAACAAAGAGAAGATCTTTGCTGTAATAAAAATGACTAAGAGAGATGTGCTCTTTGAAAGTGCTCTGGAAAAAATGACTAAGAATAAGCATATCTTTGGAGATGTGAATATGGATCCAGTATATAACATTTTGGAAAAATCAAGACTTCAAAAGATCAAGCAGGACTACTGGTCTATGCTCGATATTGTTATACCCACTCAAAACAACAAAAAGGAGGAAAAATGACGGAAGAACAGAAACAAGAACTGCTTGATGCAATCCGAAAGCAGAATATTCAGATAGGGAAACAAGATCCTCTCTTTGCTGTCATTACTGCTTTGGAGTTTGTAACGCAAAGATACCTCAAAGAAGTAGATATTTTGATGCTGAAACAATCAGCCAATTATGAGACAACTACAGTCCGTTATCTGGATAAGGCTAAAGAACTCGCAGAGGTAAAGATCTCTAAAGCGGTTGAGGATGTCTATATCAAAATGGATGAATATAAAACAACCGCTATAGAGGAGATGAAAAAAGAGAAACCAACTCCCCAGGTACCAAGTATTTATTGGTACCTCTTATTTATTAGCGTTGTTTCAGCTTTAGGTTTTGGGTATTTATTTTCAATGCTCATTTTCACATAAATCATTCAAAGGAAAAACATGAAAAAAATTACAATCTCAACGATTTTGGCAGCGGCAATTATGACAACTTCACTTAATGCGGGTGGAGCAGTAGCAGGAGCATTAGAGCCTACACAATGGGCTAGATTTGGGGCGGAAACATTGGATCGTGCAAATTCATACACAACTCAATTAAGAGAGTATGCAACACAAATACAGCAGTATCAACAACAGGTACAGCAGTATGTAAATCAATTTCAAAGCTATCAAGCTATGTTACAGAACATAGGGCAATTACCCCAAGCACAATGGGACCAATTCTCTCAATCTGTTATGGGTTTGAAACAATCGCTTGATTTTGGGCAGTCTCTTAACTTTACGGCTTCATCATACGATCAAGATTTTAGTAAGCTTTTTAAGGGTTACGATCAATATCTAGCAGATGCAGCAGGTAAAACCACCTCTCAAAATGCGGTTGAT
>CAZEIN010000242.1:0-4635 GCA_964512425.1 uncultured Sulfurovum sp. | reverse complement strand
ATCATGTGGGAGTTGTCAAACGCCTCTACTCTTAGCGGCAGACGGGAGAGAGCTAGCAGAGAGTGTAGTGCTGACTCTAGGGCTAGGGGTTGTCTCTTGTGTTGTTTGAGGAGTTCTCTGGCGTTACTGTGTGCCAGCTGGATGAGTCTCTGCTTGTCTCCGCGTTGGGGGTATTTGATCTGTAGCCGCTTGGCTAGTGTTTTGCTGAGGGTGTGCGCCACTTCGTGCATCGATGCAAAGGGCTCTGCTACGAGTATCTCTCTGGGGATAGAGGGGATTTCTCGACTATAAAAGTCCAGTATCACCTGACGATAGGCTTCATCCGTATCAAAATGGTCTGTCTGAGCGAAAAAATTGTGCGAGGAGGAGATGATTTTGCCCTCTCTCATAAACATTCGGATGATGACACCGCGTTTGGGCTCTTTGATGATAGCAAAGATATCGATATTGTCTTGTTTGGCTAGATCGATACTGGAGTGTATCTTGAGTGTGGAGATCATCTCGATTTGGTCTCTGATTTTGCCTGCCTCTTCGTAGCGCTCTTGTTGTGCGAGTGTCATCATGCGGGTTTCGAGCTTTTTTTGGATGATGCTACGGTGTTTGATGGCGTGCTTGACTTCTGTGATAACCTCATGATAGGTATCTGAGGTGATTTTCTGTTCGCAAGGAGCCAGACACTTGCCAATCTGATGAAAGAGGCAGGCTTTGCCCCCATCGAGTCCACTCTTTTTTTGTACTAGCGGGTAGATTTCATAGAGGGCATCCAGTAGGGCTCGGCCTCCTGTAGGGAAGGGTCCATAATAACGTATCTTCTCTCCCTTGACAACCTTTCTGGTGAGTTCAAATCGTGGAAAGGCTTGTGACTCATCTATATAGATATAGGGATAGGTCTTGTCATCACGCAGCAGGATATTGTATTTGGGGTGGAGCTGTTTGATGAGAGAGTTTTCTAGAATCAGCGCATCCTCTTCGCTCTCTACGATGAGATACTCTAGAGAGGTCGCCTCTGTGAGCATCTTGGTAATTCTGGCTCCGAGTGTGGGGTTGGGGTGTAGCTCTGGCGTGAATCGCCAGTAGCTTTTGACCCGATTTTTGAGGTTTTTTGCTTTGCCTACATAGAGGAGTTTGCCACTGGCATCAAAATACTGATAGACACCTGCTTGCGAGGGGAGCGATTGGATGGTTTGGTGCATGGATATGTTACTCGGTACTGTCAAGCATATTTTTTGTGATCAGCTTTTTGGTGTGTAGAAATTTCTCTTTGAGTGTTTCATCTTCTAGTGCTAGGGTAAACTCCCCACTGGAGAGTTCGCTGTAGTAGGGAATGGTGCGCGAATCATATTCTGCCTTGGGGGCATGGAATTTCGAGTTGAAAGATACCACCTCTTTAGCTTCCAATTTATGGCACTCTGGCACATGTGTTCTCAGTGTAGCTAATAGCTCTTTAAAGAGTTCTTTATTATAATTGAGCTCCATTTTATAGCCTGGATGTGAAAGTGCTAGGAAAAGTGTATGATTTTTAATATAAATAAAAGCAATAGCATTGCGAAACCGTGGGGGCAAGAGCTCCATAAATTTGCGGTAGCAGCGATGCTGTACAAGGGAGCTAAATTGAGGCATACTGGTCAAGTGAGAAAGAATCTGTTGGCTGCTTTTCATGGTGGCATTATAGCATTGCTTTGCTGTGGTTTTTTGCTACAAGGTTGTGGATACAAAACCAAACCAGTCTATCTAGGCTGCCAGATCGACCCACCAGCGGTGAAAACAGCCGTACCAAAGGGATCTAGTGAAAAAATATGATGTGTTAATCATCGGTGCAGGAATCGCTGGACTCTATGCAGCGATGCGTCTGCCCGAATCTATGAGGGTTTTGGTCGTCTGCAAAGATATCCCATGGGAGTGCAATACCTTTTATGCCCAAGGCGGTATCGTCACAGCAATGGGAGAGGCAGATATCCCTGTGCATGTTGAGGATACGATGCGTGCAGGAGCCTACCACAATGATCCAGAAGCTGTCGAGATACTCTCTCGCACGTCACTCGATACGACAGCGGATTTTATCGCACGTGGCATGGAGTTTGACCAGGATGATGAGGGTAACCTGCTCTATACCAAAGAAGCGGCACACTCTGTAGAGCGCATCTTGCACGCTGGAGGTGATGCGACAGGGCGCTATATGCACTACTTTATGATGGTACAAAACAAGCATAAGCTTCAGAAAAATACCCTAGTCTATGATCTGCTGATAGAAGACGGCAGATGCTATGGTGTCAAAGCGATGGTCAACTATCAGCCCACGACTATCCATGCAGATCATGTCATCATCGCCAGTGGGGGGATAGGCTCACTCTACGAGTACAATACCAACTCCCGAACGGTCAGTGCTGATATTCATGGGATTTGTGTGGAGAAAGGAATAGCACTCTCAGATATGGAGTTTATTCAGTTTCACCCGACCGTGTTTGTCGATACGCCTTATGCCAGAAAGTTACTACTGACTGAGGCACTCAGGGGCGAGGGCGCACATGTCGTAGGAGAAAAAGGCAACAGGTTCCTCTTTGAGTATGATGAGCGAGGAGAGCTGGCGAGTCGTGATATCGTGGCACGTGGTATCTTTGACTACAAGCGAAAAACAGGGGAGAATGCCTATTTGGATTTTTCTATGTTTGAGGAAAAAGCCTTTAGAGAGCGTTTCCCTAATATCTCTCAAACGTTTGAAACACTAGGATATCATTTTCCCAAAGACAGAGTCTCTATCTCCCCAGCCTTTCATTATGCAAACGGAGGTATAGAGGCAGATGTCCATAGCCGCGTACCTGGTATCAAAGGACTCTATGCCATAGGAGAGGCAGCATGCACAGGTGTACATGGTGCGAACCGATTGGCATCCAACTCTCTGCTAGAGGGAATGGTATTCTCTAAACGTGCAGTAGAATATATTTTAGCTCAGGAAAAATGTATGGAAAAAACACCTACTTTTGATAAAGATTACGATAATATACTACATCAAGAAAATGATAAAAGATACAAACATCAGCTCCGTGAAATCATGTGGAAAGATGTAGGTATTATCAGGACTTGGGAGGGTATGATCGAGGCCAAAAACTTTATCTATGATGTCAAAAATAGAGAGATAGGCAGGCTACTCGAACTCAGACTCAATACCGCAGCGGCGATTGTGAGTGCCGCACTGGCGAGAAAAGAGTCTCTAGGCTCGCACTATGTGGAGTAGGGATACTGCTACACCTATACACCAACTAACCAAAAGGAATATGTAACATGCATGACCAATTACACTTGACGACTACATGGGTAGGAATACTCTCCGCAATCGTATTTGTCGTAGGCTACTACTTTATAGCCACAGAGGATACGTACCATATCAACAAAGCCAAGCCCGCACTTTTTGCTGGTACAGGTATCTTTATGCTCATCGGTGTCTATTTTGCGATGAATGGCATGGATGGACATGCTTTGGAAACATCTGTCAATCATCTGATTATAGAGATTTCACAGATATTCTTCTTCCTTTTGGTTGCGATGACCTATATCGAAGCCATGATTGACAGAAAGGTTTTTTCTGCACTGCGCTATAACTTGGTATCCAGAGGCTACACCTATAAAAAGCTATTTTGGATTACAGGGGTCTTGGCATTCTTTATCTCTCCTGTAGCGGATAACTTGACCACTGCATTAATCCTCTCTACAGTATTGATGACCATAGACAAAGAGAACAAAGCATTTCTCGTACCAGGGGCTATCAATATCGTGGTTGCTGCCAATGCTGGTGGTGCATGGAGTCCCTTTGGTGATATCACGACATTGATGGTATGGATCGCAGGCAAAGGAGCCTTTACTGAGTTCCTCTATCTCTTTCCTGCATCTATACTGGGTTGGTTTGTGACAGGATTCTTGCTTAGTCGTGCTGTGCCCGATGGACAACCACCTTTCCATGCAGATGAGAGCAAGATAGAGATTGCCGAGGGAGGCAAGGTTATTATGGGTCTATTTGCATTGACCATTACTATGGCAGTTCTTTCGCACCAGCTCTTGCATTTGCCAGCTATGTGGGGTATGATGTTTGGTCTGGCCATTTTGAAACTCTATGTTTACAAGATCAACAGAAGCGATTCGGATACTCAACTCAATGCCTTTTCTTGGATATCCAAGATAGAGAATGACACATTGCTCTTCTTCTTTGGTATTTTGGCGGCTGTTGGCGGCTTGCACTTTTTAGGATTTTTAGAGTACTTTACTGCACTTTATGATTCTCTGGGACCTACGGTTGTGAACATCGCCGTTGGATTTGTCTCTGCGGTCATAGACAATGTACCTGTCATGTCAGCAGTCCTCAAGGCAGATCCCAATATGGGTGCTGATGCACAGGCACAGTGGATGCTAGTCACGCTTACTGCTGGTGTGGGTGGCTCTATGATATCATTTGGCTCGGCAGCAGGTGTAGGGGTCATGGGTAAAATGCATGGCATTTATACATTCTCCGCACATATGAAGTACGCATGGACAGTATTGCTAGGCTATATTGTCTCTGTGTCTGTATGGTATTTCCAGTTTGAAGTGCTTCATATAGGATAGTGCAGGGTATGTACTGAATAGAGAAGATGCCTCTAGTTCTTT
>CAZEIN010000241.1:0-6693 GCA_964512425.1 uncultured Sulfurovum sp. | reverse complement strand
TACAGATGCACAAGTTGCTAGTCTTGGTGATACTGCGATAAACTATGCACGGGATAGCTACAATATCCCATCTTGAGGCGGTTGATTTACAGGGGTGCGTGTCACCCATACAGAAGTTAAATCAACTTCCGCAACTCACACTCTAGGCATCTCTGTCTAGAGTACATCGAATAACACCAAATTATACCAAATCCAATAATATACCCCAAAGAAAATCCTCGTAAGCATCTGAAAAATATATCTTTGCTTGTCTTTATCGGTCTTTAAATATGATTGTGCGTATTAATATATGTAGAAATAAAGAAGTTTTAAGTGGTGGCTCGAGGCAGAATCGAACTGCCGACACAAGGATTTTCAATCCTTTGCTCTACCCCTGAGCTACCGAGCCACTTTTGTTTAAAGAGGGTAGAATTATAACGATACTAGATTAACTTTTACTTAAATTTTCTACCATTTTCATAAAAAGTTCTCCTCTTTGTGCATAGGATTCAAATTGGTCCAAACTAGAGGCTGCAGGGGAGAGGAGAGCAACTTCGTTTGCTTGCAGGCGAGCATCTATCTCTTGGATTGCAGCTTCTACGGTATGACAACTATATGCAGATATCTCTCTTGGGTTTGCCATCTGGATGAGTCTGTCATGGTTGCTGCCTACGGTATAGAGGGTGATGGGCTGTGTAGCGATGAAGTCCATCAGTGGATTTAGATCTACCCCCTTGTCATCACCACCGAGGATGAGGTGTATGGGCCTGTCGCTATAGGTGTTGATCGCTTGGATAGTGGCATCGACATTGGTGGCCTTGGAGTCATTGACCCAGAGTCTGCCTCGGTGATCTATGCACTCCTCTTGACGATGGTGATCGAGCTGGAAGCGATTGAGCAGGGCGTAGTCCGCCTCATCAAAGAGGACACGGGTTACTGCCAGTGAGAGTAGGGCATCTTGGAGAAAGGCGGCTTTGTAGCGTAGCTGAGAGCTATCTAGGTCAAAAAATGCCTCCAAAAAATCATTGCTGTCATACTCTACGACCCAAGCATCGGTCTGTGGCAGGTTGACCCCTTTGGGTACGAGTGCCAACTCTCCCTCTCTCATGGTGAGCAGTGGTCTAAGCTTGTCTGCTTCATACTGCTCTGGCGTGCTATGCCAGTCTAGGTGGTCAGGGGTAATAGGCAGGAGCAGGTAGATATCGGGAGAAGCATGACGGGTATGGTGTAGGGTATAAGAGCTAGACTCCAGTACCCAGATGGGAGCTTGCGGATCCAACTCTGCCAGAGGCACACCGATATTGCCCCCATACACAGCGCCTCGTTTTTCCAAGATATGGGTCAGCATCTGCGTGGTGGTGGTTTTGCCATTGGTACCAGAGAGCCATATGGTAAGGGGTTTGGTGTAGGTGCTTGTGTCCATTGTCGGGGAGAGGACACCCCGACCTACATTGTGAAGAAAATAATCATACTCACTGACGGGATTTTTTGCCTTTTGAAGCAGGGGATGCTGGGGTGGAATGCTGGGGGTGAGTATCTCTATCTGACTCTTGTCTGGGTCAAACTGTGCAGAGGGGTGGATATGATTACCCTCTGCATCACGATAGGATTCCGTACAGTTGTCATCATAAAAAGTACAGCCGCCACCCAGCTTGTTGGCGATGGCTCTAGTCGTGCGCCCATACCCGAAAAAACTCATTTGAGATTGCTCTTTGTTCCTCATGGTCTTATCGTATCTTTAGGGTGATGAGTGCCAGTAGGTTTGCCAAAAATGCAATCATCCAAAAGCGCACGATGATCTTGTTCTCTGCCCACTTTTTCATCTCAAAATGGTGGTGAATGGGAGCCATGAGAAAGACCCGTTTATTGCGGAGTTTGTAGCTCCCTACTTGGAGGATAACAGAGACAGTCTCTATCACAAAGATGATACCGATGAGTACGAGCAGGACTTCACTTTTGCCTAGTATCGCCATATAGCCTAAAAAGGCTCCGATAGAGAGTGAGCCTGTGTCTCCCATAAAGAGCTCTGCTGGATAGCAGTTGTACCAGAGAAATGCCAGCAATGCGCCAGAGAGAGCCGAGGAGATGATGAGTACCTCTCCTACTCCTTTGATATTGGGCAGGAGTAGATAGTTGGAGAAAATGGCATGACCTGAGAGGTAGACGATGATACCTAGTGTGCCTAGAGCAATCACTGTAGGTACGGTTGCTAGACCATCTAGTCCGTCTGTGAGGTTTACTGCATTGCTGGTTGCTACCAGTACCACTGTCCAAAAGAGAATAGACCATGCACCCATATCAAAGAGAGGTTTTTTTACAAAAGGCACATAGAGCTCTGTGGGAAAATCTGCCACATAGATGAGTAGTAGAGCCACAAGTATGGAGGCTGCAATCTGTAGCCCAAATTTGCCTCTAGCGGTGAGTCCCTCTAGGTTGTCTCCTGAGAGAATCTTGCCAAGGTCATCTTTGAATCCGATGAGTGCAAAGGTAATCATCGTAAGCAGACCACCGATAATATGCCAGTTGCCTAAATCTGCACTGAGTAGTGATGCGATGAGTGTAGCGATGATAAATACAGCACCACCCATAGTGGGGGTATGCTGTTTAGATTCATGTATGGGAACGTATTTGTTGATAGGTTGATTGGCTTTTTTAGATATGGCCCATGCGAGATATTTGGGTAAAATAAGCATAGTTAAACAAAATGCCATGAAAAATGCAAACCCTGCTCTTACGGAGATATAACTGAGTAAATTGATGTCAAAGATCTGATAAATATAATATAACATAAGCCCCACATTCCAAAGTAGATTATTAGATAATAAATGGTATTTTACTATAATTATATAAAAACTATCAAAAGATGGAAAAACTATGAAAAAAACCAATAAAACTTTATTAATCATTACCGATGGTATTGGCTGCAAACCAGACAGTGTCTGTAATGCCTTCAAGGATGCTACCACACCTACCTATGATAGCCTTTTTGAAACAGTGCCACATGCACTCATCTCTACACATGGGCTCAGCGTGGGACTTCCCGAGGGGCAGATGGGTAACTCAGAGGTGGGACACATGACCCTGGGATCTGGGCGTATCCTCTACCAAGATTTGGTCAAAATCTCACTGGCTCTAGAGGATGGCAGTATCACAGAGAATGAGGCACTCAATGCCACACTAGAGCAGAGCGATCGGGTACATTTGATTGGGCTATTGAGTGACGGAGGGGTACATTCTCATATCAAACATACGATAGGAATCGCCCAGCTGGCTGCATCCAGAGGCAAGCGAGTATGTTTGCATCTCATTACGGATGGCAGAGATGTGAGTCCCACCTCTGCGACAGAGTATATCGCCCAGATAGAGGCGATTTGTGATGCACAAATCTCTATCGCTACGATGAGCGGACGTTTCTATACGATGGATCGAGACAATCGCTGGGAGCGTGTAGAGAAAGGATATCATGCGATAGCAGAGGGCACGCCAATGACAGCACTGTCTGTATCTGACTATATTGCCAAGAGCTATGAGGCAGGGGTGACGGATGAGTTTATTGAGCCTGTGGCATTTGCAGGATATGCGGGGATTGCAGAGGGTGATGCTGTGATTGTGACGAATTTCCGTTCAGATAGAGTGCGTGAGATCACAACGGCATTGGCCGATCCTAAATTTGCAGCGTTTGAGAGAGATTTTATACCGATACATCTGGCGACGATGACCCAATATGATGCCAGCTTTCCCTATCCTATCCTGTTCTCCAAGGAGGCACCGAAAAACACCTTGGCAGAGGTGATCAGCCGTGCAGGACTCAGACAGCTACATACGGCTGAGACAGAGAAGTATGCGCATGTGACCTTTTTCTTCAATGGTGGTATAGAGGAGCCCTATATCGGAGAGAGTCGCGTGCTCATCCCCAGCCCAGATGTCAAAACCTATGACATGCAGCCTCAGATGTCTGCTCCTGAGGTAGGACAGGCAGTATGTACAGCGATGGATGAAGCGTATGATTTTATCGTGGTAAATTTTGCCAATGGTGATATGGTAGGGCATACAGGTGACTATGAAGCGGCCAAAGTAGCAGTCCAAACAGTAGACACACAACTAGGGCTCATCATCAACCAAGCCAAGGCACAAGGCTACAATATCCTCCTCACTTCCGATCACGGAAACTGCGAAGAGATGCGAGATGCAGCGGGCAACATACTCACCAACCACACCGTAGGAGAGGTCTGGTGCTTTGTGATTGCAGAGGGTGTAGAGCAGCTGCGAGAAGGTGGCGGACTCAACCATGTAGCTCCTACTGTATTGAATTTGATGGGACTAGAGGTACCTGAGGAGATGGATGAGGGGCTCTTTTAGCCCCCTTATACCCAAAATATAGCAAACCAATATCAATAAGCTCTTCTTCCGGCTTTCAAATTCGCACTTTTAAACTTCTTTGGCTATTATGGATACCATCTATCTACCTTGCCATTATCCAAATTAAGAATAGGTACGAGGGTATAGAAAATGATATATAAAAGAGGAGGTTGTATGAGTGAGGGATGTTATCCGTGTAGAGAGGGGTTGTATGATCCAGCGTTTGAACATGATGCGTGTGGGGTAGGGTTTGTTGCCCATCTCAAAGGAGTGCAGTCGCATGATATCGTAGCCAAAGGGTTGGAGCTTTTGGCAAATCTAGAGCATCGTGGTGCTGTAGGGGCAGAGTATAACTCAGGTGATGGAGCAGGGGTATTGACCCAAATGCCAGATGCATTTATGCGAAGAGTCGCACGTGAAGCAGGAATCAAAGAGGCATTGCCTCCTTTTGGTGAGTATGGTGTGGGGATGGTTTTTATCCCGCGTGACCCAGATGCCTATAGTGAGACACAGAGTATCGTCGAGCAGTGTATCGAAGAGATGGGGCAGGAGTGTTTGGGATGGCGAAAAGTACCTACGCACAATGAGACACTAGGAGAGAGTGTCAAGGGTGTAGAGCCGATTGTCAAGCAGGTCTTTATCAAAAAAGCCGAAGGCATCGATGCAGAAGCGTTTGAACGCAAGCTCTTTGTCATCCGAAAATATGCCCAAGCCAGAGTGACCGCATCACCTGTGCTGGGAACGGGGTATTTTTATATGACCTCTATGTCTTATAAAACGATTGTCTACAAAGGACAGTTGATCACAGAGCAGTTGCCACTCTATTTTGCGGACTTGGGTGATCCTGAGTATGCCTCAGCCATTGCACTGGTGCACAGTAGATTCTCTACCAATACTTTCCCCTCATGGGCATTGGCACAGCCATTTCGCTATATCGCACACAATGGTGAGATCAATACCCTGCGTGGCAACATCAATTGGATGCGTGCTAGGCAGTCACTGCTACGCTCCAAGCTCTTCACGGCTGATGAACTGGATAAAATCTATCCCTATCTCATCAATGAGAAAAAAGGCAGTGACAGTTCGGTACTGGACAATGTAGTAGAGTTGCTCACGCTAGCGGGGCGTAGCTTGCCTCATGTGATGAGTATGATGATACCTGAGGCATGGAAGTATGAGGAGATGGCTCCTAATCGTAGAGCATTTTATGAGTATCATGCGACCTTTATGGAGCCGTGGGATGGCCCAGCATCGGTAGCATTTACCGATGGCAAGCTTATCGGAGCGACACTCGATCGCAATGGCTTGCGACCCTCTCGCTACTCACTGACCAAGGATCATATCCTCGTCATGGCATCAGAGCAGGGGGCATTAGAGTTTCCTGCCGAGGATATCGTGCTCAAAGGCCGTCTACAGCCAGGCAAAATGTTCCTCGCAGACCTAGAGCAGGGGCGTATCATCCCAGATGATGAGATCAAAGACCAGCTGGCAGATGCCTACCCATACGAGGATTGGATCGCCAAACAAAAAATCAATCTCGATGATCTCCCTCTCAATGAAGAGATACGTCAGCCTAACCATGAGACTGTGCTTCAGCGTCAAAAATGCTATGGGTATAGTGTGGAGGATCTCAAAACGGTCATCACTCCCATGGCAAATGATGCTTACGAGGCGACAGGATCGATGGGTAATGATGCGGCACTGGCAGTACTCTCGCATAAATCCATCAATCTCTATAACTACTTCCATCAGCTCTTTGCTCAGGTGACCAACCCGCCTATAGACCCGATTCGTGAAGAGTCGGTGATGAGTTTGACCTCCTATATCGGCTCTCAGGGTAACCTCTTCCAAGAAGTAGATGAAGAGCGAAACTTTATCAAGCTCTCTTCGCCTATCTTGACCAATGAGCAGCTGGTCAAGCTCAAAGGTATCGATGCCTTTGATTTCAAAGCAAAGAGTATCGAGATCCTCTTTGATGCTAATGCAGAGGGTGATTTGGAAGTCTCTGTAGAGCGTATCAAAGCAGAAGCCTCTCAGGCGATCAAAGAGGGCTACCAGATGCTCATCCTCTCTACTAGAGGAGTGAGTGCAGACAAGGCTCCTATCCCTACACTGCTGGCTACCTCGGCGGTACATCAGCATCTCATCGCTGAGGGTACGCGGACGAGCTGTGGACTGATTGTTGAGTCTGCTGAGCCTAGAGAGATCCACCATTTTGCCACACTGATTGGCTATGGTGCCAATGCGATCAATCCTTTCCTCGCCTTTGAGACGATTGAGGATATGCGCACACGCAAACTCATCCGTGAGGATCTCAGCCATGATGAGGCGGCAGAGAACTATATTATAGCCATT
>CAZEIN010000240.1:0-1926 GCA_964512425.1 uncultured Sulfurovum sp. | reverse complement strand
TCTTTTCATCAATCTCTCCTTTGTCAAAGTGTTTTTTCATATATTCCTGCATGTCGTCAAAAAGAGGTGCAATAATCTCTAGTTGTTTTTGGGTACTTGGATGGGTCAGATAGAGCATATAGGCGTGCAGAAATACTCTTGGTATTTTACCCTTATTGCTCTTAAAGCCATACAGCGTATCTCCTAGAATATGTCGTCCAAGACTCTCTAGGTGTACGCGTATTTGATGCGTGCGACCTGTATAGAGTTTTGCAGCGATCAAGGCAGTGTTGTTCTGACCTTCTGCAATACGTACAAATGCTGTTTTTGCCTTTCTGCCACCCTCTACTATCGCCATTTTAAGACGGTTGTGTGGATTTCGAGAAATAGGTTTGTCAACTTCTTGATTCTCTTTGAGTGGTATGTCTATAAGTGATAGATAATACCTACCCATACTCTTGTCCTGTAGTTGTAGGCTAAGTGCTTGATGGGCTTCGTTGTTTTTGGCAATGACCAATGCTCCAGTGGTTTCTTTATCAATACGATGAACGATACCATGCCGCTCTTCTCCTGAGATTGTAGAGAGGGAAATACCTCGATGGATCAGCCAATCAACCACTGTCGGTCCTTTCACTGATGGAGCAGGATGCACAACTAAACCACTGGGCTTATTGATTACAAGTAGGTCTTCATCTTCATAAAGGACTTGAAGGTCAAAGTGAATTTGTATATCTTTTTGGGGGGAGGCCTTTTTGTACTCGTATTGAACCTTGTCCCCAATTTTAAGTGTATAGCTAGGTTTGTTGACCTTTTTTCCATTGACTAAAACAAGACCTTCTCGAATCAGTTTCTCTATCTGATTTCTACTTTGATCAAGTGATGAGGATAGAAGTTTGTCGATACGACCTGACTGTTCTATAAAAAGTACTTGATCATGCATATAATCCCCTGAAAATGGCTCTATTTATACCAATATAACAAAATTTAGGTTAAGTGTATATTAAAAAATATAACTATACAGTCTATACGGGTGGATATGAAAACTATTGTTCTCTTAATAATTCCATTATTTCAAATGCCGACATGGCTTTGCCTAGATAGTTTCCTTGTCCAAAGTCACACATAACCCTACTGAGAAGTGTTTTTGTCACTTCTGAATCAATAAAGGTAGCTCCAACTTCAATGCCTAATTTTTTCCCCATAGAGATAATCCCTGATACCAAACGGATTTTTTCTTCTTTGACAGCAATTGCATCAACTATAGACCCATCTAGTTTAATGGCATGGAGAGGAAGATTACTGATTTGTATTAAATTAACACTGTTTTTTCCAAAATGGTCAATCGTTAGTTTAACTCCCAGTTTATTAAGAATATAGCACTCTTCGAAAACTGCTTTGAAATCTTCTTCTAATATCTCTTCAGAAATATCTATAATAATGGTAGAGGGAGTGATCTCATATTCAAAAAGTTTCTTCTCAAGCGTTTCTGTGAAAATACCAGAGCGCACATCTGCTATACTTAGATTAATAGTAGTTGTGAACTCTTTTTGTGTTTGTGTAGACCAAAATCTTTTTTGGGATAGAACACTATCTAGAAGGTGCGTAGTGACTTCTGTCATCATATCACACTCTATGGCTTGTTCTAGGAAAGTATCAGGAAAAAGTAATCCATCTTTTTTATGATTGAGTCTGGTTAATGCTTCAACGCCAATGAGCCTTCCTTTTTTTAGATCATAGATAGGCTGATAAAAGAAAAAGAAATCATTATTTTTGATCGCTATTTCAAAATCTTTTTTCTCAAGTAGTCCGGGGGGATTTTGCGATGGTTCTTTGATATTATTTCCAGAAGACTTCAGCGTGATTGTATCTTGAGATTTTGAAATTTTCTTAGAATAAAGCGTATAAAGACACTGGTTAATAGCTTTTTCAACTGTAGGATAAGGTCTA
>CAZEIN010000239.1:0-3256 GCA_964512425.1 uncultured Sulfurovum sp. | reverse complement strand
GTCGTTTTGTAGGGTTAGAGGCAGCACTACAGATGACCTATACCTCGACGACAGATGAGAGTACCCGTTGTCATTTTTGCAGTATCAATTGCTCACGAAGCTTTATCGATACCCAAACCCCTGCTTCGGAGACCGTACGCTATATCGCTGGGTTTTCTTGTGAGGATGGTACAGTGGAGTCTCCCGAGGCACTCATGCAGGTCAAAAACAGCCGAAAAGCACTCCAGCAACAAGCCCCCAATCTGGTCAAAACAGAAGCAAAGCGTCTCTTTGAGCCGATGAGAAGAGCATGGAACTATCCTGACAAACAGACACAAGTCACCAGTCAGCAGGTTCAGGTCACTTTGGGTGGCTGGGGCCCTACGCTACGCAAAAAGGTCACACGAGATTTTGTCATCTCCTCTCCCCAAGCCAAAGCACGCAGAACCCAATGCAAAATCGCTATCCCCCAAGTGCTCAATGTCTACTCTCTAGCACCCTTTATCCGTGCCTATCTAGAGGCATTGGGTATTGATCCTAAGCATATCTATTTTTCTGGTTATTCCAACGAAGATATGTATCTAGAGGGTGCCAAATACGGCTCTGTAGACTCCTGCTATCCTGCCAAAGTAGCACAGTCACATGTCTATGCACTGCTCCATGATAAAAAATATCTGCGTAGGGGCTTGGACTATATCTGGTTTCCTGCGATGACACATCTGTCAGGATACCTAGAGCATACGATGGGGCAAACAGCATGTCCTATCGTCACAGGTACCCCCAAAGTCGTCTGGTCGGCCTTTACCAAAGAGCGTGACCTTTTTGCTGAGAGAGGGGTAGGGTATGTGGATACAGCACTCAATTTTGATGATCCTACACTGCTCAAGAGCCAACTGTTTGACACATGGCGGGAACGACTAGAGATCAGTGAGGATGAAAACAGCTGGGCAGTGGATCAGGCGTGGCAGGCACAGAGAGAACATGACAACGCTATGGAGGCAGAGGGCAGGGCTATCCTCGATCAGGCAGAGCAGGAGGGTAGTGTGGTACTACTCTTGCTAGGTCGCCCCTATCACTCTGACCCAGGGATCAATCATGAGGTGCTTGATGCGTTTCAGTCATTGGGATTCAACACCCTCTCGATGCGTGCCATCCCCAAGGATCCAGCGTATCTGGAGCGTTTTTTTGCTGAGGATATCCAGCACCGTATCATCGCCTCTGCATTTGATATCCGTGATGTCTGGGCAGAGAATTTTTCTACCAACTCTGCCCAAAAGGTCTGGGCGGCCAAATTTGCTGCCAGACATCCCAATGTAGCGGTTGTGGATCTCAGCTCTTTCAAGTGTGGACATGATGCCCCCACCTACGCGATTATCGACAAAATCCTAGGTGCGAGCCGTACGCCACACCTGACCCTACACGATATCGATGCCAACAAGCCTGGTGGATCGATCAAAATACGGGTCAAGACCTTTGCCTATACGCTAGAGCAATATGCCAGAGAGATCAAGGATACAAAATGAGCCAAGCCTGTAGCAGTATCAAAACCGTAGAGAGCAATGGCTCATTGGACTACCTGCATCAAGGTGCCACACAGTGGAGAGATATCCCTGAACAGCCGATTAGCTATGCACCTAGGGAGGAGACGATCTTTTTGGTGGGGGGTCTTACGCTCTTTCAGAATCATCTCATTCAGGATGCATTACAGTCGATCGGTTCAAACTTTGTCGCACTGCCCAATGCAGATTTTGAATCCTTTCAAAGGGGCAAAGCCTTTGGCAATCGAGGACAATGCAATCCGACCTATTTCACCGTAGGCAACCTGATTAAATACCTCCAAAACCTCCGAGACCATGAGGGTATCTCTACCGAGGAGATTGTGCGTCGCTATGTCTATATGACCGCAGGAGGCTGTGGGCCATGTCGGTTTGGGATGTATATCACAGAGTACAAAAAGGCACTCAGGGATGCAGGGTTTGATGGCTTTCGTATCCGCAGTTTCGAGCATGACAAGGGGATATTCCAAGAGGAGGCAGAAGCAGAGGATATCATCAACTTTACTCCCAAGTTTCTCTTTATCTTGGTCAAGGCGATTTTGCTAGGGGATCTGCTCAATATCGTAGGCTACCGTATGCGCCCCTATGAGGTGGAGCAGGGCAGTACCGATGCAGCTTTGGATCAGTGCAGGGCGATGCTCTCAGAGGCGTTTAAAAAGCACCGTATGATTACGCTGGCACTCTACCGCTGTCGTAAACTACTCGAAGCTGTCACACTAGACCGTCTACAGCCCAAACCCAAGGTCATGGTCATGGGAGAGTTTTGGGCAGCATTGACAGAGGGTGATGGCAACTACAATCTCTACCGATTCCTCGAAGCCGAAGGAGCCGAGTGCATCCCACAGCCTGTACTCAACCGCCTCATGCTCAGTATCTGGGAGGCAGAGTATGATCTCACTCAGGTGGAGCATCTGCCCACACAGCAGGGCAAGCGTATCGATTTTTCTCATGCCAAAAGCAGACTCATGATTCGATTGGCAAAGTACGCAGTCAAAGGCTACTTTGGTCTCTACGCCAAAGCGATAGGTCTCACAAACTACGAGATACCTAGCATGGAAAAGCTCGCTGATCTCGCACGAGACTACTATACACTAGAGTGCGATGGCGGAGAGGGCTATCTCGAGGTCGCACACCTCATCGAATCAGTCAAGGACAAGCTAGCCCATCTGGTCATCTCTGTCAAGCCCTTTGGCTGTATGCCCAGCTCTGCTGTGAGTGACGGGGTACAGTCTCTGGTCACCAGCCACTATCCCGAAGCCAACTTTCTCTCCATAGAGACCTCTGGTGAGGGTGCAGCAAACTTTTACTCCCGCGTACAGATGGCACTGTTCAAAGCCAAACAGTCAGCGAAAGAGGAGTATGCAACCCTCAAAAAACCCATTGTGGTCTCTGACCAAGTGCATCATTACAGCTATATACCCAAAAGTGACAAGATAGGCACAGCAGCCAAGATCATCGACGACTTGACAAACTAACGCAAACGTGCTATTATCCGCCAGAATTATAAATAGTAGCACTGCATAGCATTGCAACCACCACTATTCACTATTCGTTATACACTATTCACTCTAAAATGCACCGCATTTTAGCATGGGGGTGACTTGGTTTCGACTGGAGTAGTCGGGGCTATGTGCATGTCGGACTGAGCAATTCCGTTACACGGCTCACACGCATTTAAACGCAAACAATACAGATTACCGTCCAGCTCTCGCAGTAGCGTA
>CAZEIN010000238.1:0-2780 GCA_964512425.1 uncultured Sulfurovum sp. | reverse complement strand
TAGGTAAAGCTCAGAAAGCTGACCACCATCTGGGTTAGTTCCACCAACTCTATTGATAGTAGCGATAGTGTCACTAAATACTCTAGTCCAACCACCTACTTCAACACCAAAACCAATACCACTAACGATTTCTTTTTGAACACCAATTGCGGCTGTAAAGTTGAATTTAGATTCATTTTTACCAAAAAGACCCATATCAGTTGCATCATCTAGATCTGTATTAAAATCATTTGTCTCATAGTGAGCACCTACATTACCGTAAAAATCTGAACAATCTGCTGCTGGAGCCGCTGCTGCTGGCTCTACAGGAGCGATGTCACCGCCTGCGAAAATCATTGTTGATGCTACAATTGATAGCAATAAACCTTTTTTCATTTGAAACTCCTTGTTTTTTGTTTACGAACGAATTATACAATAGTTTTCTGAGAAATGTCAATAGCCTGAACGAAAAAACAATAAAAAATTAACAAAAAATTAACAATATTCTCAACAATGCCCATACAATGGTGCTTATGAAAAATTAAAATTGGTTAATGAATAGAAAAAATAGTTAATCATTTAGCAAAAAAGTGCTATTTTTTGCTCTTAATCAGCAGTTTCTTGTTTTCTGGGTTGTTTAGAAGAGCTTCCATGGATCTATTTGGTATAGTTTGTTTTGCTTTTTCTCTCAGCGGCTCAGAGATATTGATAGCGATAGGATACTCATCCACAAAAACCTGCTTGATTGCCAGTAACGGCATGGATACTTGTGATCCAAACCCTTCTGCACCAAATCCTGCCTCAAAGTAAAAAGAGGATTCATCCAAGTGTGCACTCTCAAAGGTGTAACCAGCCATCACAAAGAGTGCCACCGACTCAAATGTAGACATGATATCTCTAGGAAGCTCGGGAGAGAAGTCTGTGTGTCTAATCTCTACAGCGATAGAGAACTCGATACCATGCTCCAGCAAGAAGGTGATAGTATGATAGAGGTGGTCTTGGATCAGAAGTTTGTATGTATCTGTATGAAATTGCTCTAGGGGCATTTTTTACCTTTGTTATGTTGTTTTGTCATTCTGGCCACACCTCCCGCAATCCAGAGCCGTGGATCCTGAATCGAGTTCAGGATGACAGATATACTTATTCTGTCATGAAATCCTATCATAGCATTCATTAAATCCAAGCCATCTTTTTGGAATGAAGAATGAGGAATGAGGAATGAGGAACCGAGGAGTTAGCAGTGAACAGTTAGCAACTAGCAACTAGGAGTTGGTGGGGAGTGGGGTGGATGTTTTTGTGTGGAGAATCCTGTCATGGCATTCATGAGGGCGATTTCTTGGTATTGGGGTAGCTCTGTATGGTGAATGTCTCTGGGGATGATTTTTTTCTCATCGATGAGTCTGGCTCTGGTGGTGCCGGGGAGTAGGGGTGTGGCGGGGGTGTACCAGATGCCGTCCTGACGCAGGGCTATGTTGGCGATGCTGGTATCGGTGAGGTATCCGTTTTGGGTGATGAGGATCTCGTCATAGCCCTCTGCTGATGCCAGAAGTCTCTCTAGGACTTCCCTGTCGAGGTATTTGTGGGCATAGCTGACCTCTGCCTCTATGATTTTTATTTTTTCTATGATTTTTGGTTTATATATATAATAGTTTGTCTTTATTGATTTTTGATCATAGATTACTTTGGCACGATAGAGACCTTTGGGAGGTATCTCTTGTAGATACTCGCCAAGGTCAATGAGCTCCTCTACGCCATAAAGTGCCTTTCGTGTTTGGTTGAGGCGGGCATTGTGATAGGAGAGATGGGCTGCGACCCCCTCTTCGATGCGAATCGTCTCAAAACAGGTATCTGGATGCATTATGGGGTTCATCGGGCTAGCTACTTACGCCCAGAGGTCTGAAGAGCAGTTCACTCTCATCATAGTAAAGTATCTCTCCACTGGCGAGATCATAATGCCAGCCATGCAGGAAGAGTTTGCCCTCTTCCACCCCTCGTTTGACCGCAGGGTAGGAGAGAAGGTTTTCGAGCTGAAAGACTACGGAGACCTTTTCTGTATAGTCATGGAGTGCTTTTTTATCTGCATGAGGCAGGGCAGTTTCTGCTACACGTTTTGCCATCTCTCCAAGCTCTAGCCATTTGATAGTATGGATATTTTCCGGGGTTGCTTCGGGGGATTGGAAGAGGGCTTTGATCGCACCGCAGTCAGAGTGCCCACAGACGATAATATCTGAGACCTCGAGGATACTCACCGCATACTCTATCGCAGCAGCAGTAGAGTGAAAATCACTATCAGGCTTGAATGGTGGGACAAAGTTTCCGATATTGCGCACGATAAAAAGGTCACCCGCTCCTGTGCTGGTAATCATGTTGGGCATGACTCTAGAGTCGCTACACCCGATGAAGAGAGCTTTGGGATTTTGTCCTTCAGAGACCAATTTTTTGAAACGCGCTTCATTGGCTTTGAATGTGACACGCCTGAATGCCTCATGGCCTTTTTCAAATGCGGTGATTTTGTTCATTTTGACTCCTGAGTTTTTTATTTCCGATACCTTTTTCTAGTGGCATGAAGGCAGATCGGGCTTCAGAAATGGTGCGTGTGACGCACCCTACGAGATACTCGGTGCTTCACTGCTAGTTGCTCACTACTCACTACTCTCTGCTAAACGATGCTACATGCCAACTCCTCTCCTGCGAACATCGGCACCACCTCCCCATATTTTTCTGGTACTGTAAAGGGTTTTTTCTCTAGCGTAATGTGCTTCTCGGGTGGGGTGATGCCGTAGATATGGCAGGCATGGGTG
>CAZEIN010000237.1:0-5398 GCA_964512425.1 uncultured Sulfurovum sp. | reverse complement strand
AGGTCTCTGATGCTTTGGAGCTGCCCATCAGCATCAAAAAGAAGCTCTGAGGAGCCAGATTTGACTACAGTAAGGTTACCCTCAGTGCTACGCTGCGTTACCAGATAAATAGCCCCAGAGCCATAATAGACCCTGCCATCTATCAGCCTCGCATGGCTACTGATACTCCAACCATGCGCAATCGTCATATCCTCCAGATATCCAGAGCTATAGTGCAGCCCAAAGGGCGCACCAGTGATCTCTATGTCTTCGTGGAAGGTACCATCATCTGGTGAGACGTAGGAGCCTACGGTTTCATCTTCTGGGATCGGGCAAACCTCGGTCTCCTGCACACAGCGATACTCTTTTTTGCAGGAGATGGTACGCTCCTGCACCGTGCCATCGGCATCCTGGCACTGCTGGGTATGGTCATCAGGGGCACTCCAACTGTCTATGATGCGTTGGTTGGTGGTTTTTGGTGGGAAATTGGTATTGTTTTGGTCGCATTGAATACAGGTATATCTTGCTTCTTTAATCTGTGCATTTATTGTGGATGGACATGACAAGTCTGAGCCAGTAGGACAACGAATATATCCAACAAAATCATCAGTACTAATATAATCAATAAAGAGATATTTTGTATAATATTCATTATTGGTATTAGGATTGTACATAACACTATATTTTGGGTATTCTGATGAAAAATCAATTATGTTGCATCCTGATCCTAATGCACTTGAAATATTACCATGAGTACCTGTGAATACTTGACTGAGTACTGGGTAGGTGCCTGTAGAGCACTTAGGTGCAACTTGTGGTGTGTTGCTTCCACACTTCCAATAGTCGTATCTTACCGCATATAAATAAGATTTTATACTCCTGTCAAGGGCATATCGATGTACACTTATAAAGTGGTCATATGTGCTTTTCTTATAAATATAACTGTAATGATCTTCTCTTGGAAAAGTCGATGGATCAGTGATTGCAGAGTCATATGTGCCGCCATTATATCCCAAGTATACCAACTGGGATCCATTGGAACAATGAAATGCACTTATACTAATAGTACCCAACAAAATGAACAGATAGAAGAATCTTTGTATGTAGTTTTTTATAATCATTATAACCCCCTAAATCTTATATGAATGATAACATCTTGGTGGGGGGTGTCAAGCGAGACTTCCTACTTGGTCATAGCATAGGTAGTATATCGATATGTCATCCTGAACTTGATTCAGGATCCACGATTTGGCTCACTGTCAGACTCTATGAGCCGTGGATTCCGTGTCAAGCACGGAATGACGAGGTTCTTTTGTGGTCTTGGGGGACGCTATAATGCTGAGCGAGAGGAAAACAGAATATCCAAGGCAGTTATAACCCATTCTTTCCATTCTGCTTCATTTGCTGGTGATTACCAATCTCCTCATTTCCAATATTTTGCTATACTTTCAAAAACTATAGAATAGACCAAGGACAACCATGCAACTCAGTGACTATGAACAGTTTCCTACCACATTGCCGATCATTGCAGAGGATTCATTTTTCTTTTATCCCTTTATGATCAGCCCTATTTTTCTCTCTTCGCAGCAGGACATCGATGCAGTGACAGAGGCGATGGAGCATGACTCTCTGCTCTTTGTAGCCTCTACGCAGTCAGGCAAAGAGGGAGAGCGGGATTTTGAATCGCTCTATGTATATGGCGTGGTAGGCAATATCATGCGCAAGGTACAGATGCCTGATGGCAGAATCAAGATACTCTTTCAGGGGCTCGCACGTGCACAGATCGTAGAGCCTGAGAGCGAAGCACCACTCAAAGCCCTCATCTCGATCGTGGAGAATAGACCCTATGATACATCACGTGTATCTGCGATACTAGAGATGCTCAGAGCCAAGATCAAGCAACTCTCTCAGATGAACAGCACAATCCCAGCCGATTTGGTCAAAACTATCGAAGAGAACAGTGAGCCCTATCGTATCGCTGATCTGGTCTCCTCGATGCTCACTATCCAAAAGGATGATGCCTATAAACTCTACGCTGAGAGCAATATCGAGAGTCGTTTGTTGGGTCTGATTGATATCTCTATCGCAGAGATCGAGTCTCTCAAAGTCCAAAAGGAGATCCAGCACAAAGTCCATACCAAGATAGAGCAGACAAACAAAGAGTACTTTCTCAAAGAGCAACTCAAAGAGATCCAGCAGGAGCTAGGTACAGATACCCAGCGAGAAGAGGAGATCGAAGCGTTTAAACAAAAGCTAGAAAAGATCAAACCTCATATCGAAGAGGATGCCCAAAAAGAGATATCCAAACAGATCGAACGACTCAGTCGTATGCATCCTGATAGCGGAGATGCCAATATCATTATGAGTTATCTGGAGCTGGTCTTTGAGATTCCTTTTGGTGGGTGTAGCAAGGAGCGTCTCAATGTCAAAAAAGTCGCTGATGAACTAGACAAAGACCACTATTCACTAGAGAAGCCCAAGGACCGCATCATCGAGTATTTTTCTGTCAAAGAGCTCGCAGAGCTACGTGGCAAAAAAAATGATGACGAAAAGGGTGTCATCCTCTGTTTTGCAGGACCTCCAGGCGTGGGTAAGACCTCTCTGGCAAACTCTATCGCAACGGCTCTAGGCAGACCACTGGTGCGTATCGCACTGGGTGGACTAGAGGATGTCAATGAGCTCAGAGGCCACAGGCGTACCTATGTAGGTGCGATGCCTGGACGTGTGGTACAGGGTCTAGTGGAGGCCAAAAAGATGGATCCCGTCATCGTACTCGATGAGATCGACAAAGTAGGGCGTAGTCATAGGGGAGATCCTACCGCTGCTCTGCTAGAGATACTCGATCCTGAGCAGAATGCCCACTATCGTGACTATTATCTGAACTTTCATATCGATTTGAGTAAGGCGATTTTTATCGCTACTGCCAATGACATAGGGCGGATTCCCTCTGCCCTGAGAGACAGGATGGAGTTTATCGGACTGAGTAGCTATACACCTAATGAAAAGTTTGAAATCGCACAGCGGTATCTCATCCCACAAGAGCTCAAAAAACATGCCCTCAGACGCAATGAGTTTGTGATGAGTGATAAAGCATTGCGCAAATTGATAGAGGAGTATACTAGAGAGCCAGGTGTGCGAAACCTACGCAGAAAAATCGCAGCACTCATGCGTAAAGTAGCCAGAGAGATACTGGAGGATACAACCATAGAGCAAATCCAGATCACGGCCAAGAGTCTAAAGCGGTACGCGGACAAAAAAGTCTTTGAGATCTCGCCTTTGGAGAAGCAGCCTCAGGTGGGTATCGTCAATGGTTTGGCATGGACAGCAGTAGGTGGAGATGTGCTCACTCTCGAAGCCACACGCATCAAAGGCAAAGGCATACTCCAACTCACAGGAAGCCTGGGTGATGTGATGAAAGAGTCTGCCAGAATAGCCAGTAGCGTAGTCAAGATACTGATAGATACCCGTATCATAGAGATCCCCAAAGAGAGTATCCCAAAAACAGCCAAAGAGAAGGAGGAGGGCAGCACCATAGACACCAGTGAGATATACAAACGCTATGACCTGCATCTCCATGTTCCAGAGGGTGCTACTCCCAAGGATGGCCCTAGTGCTGGTATCGCTATGGCAACAGTGATTGCCTCTATCCTCAGTGGTAAAAAAGTAGACAATAAAGTTGCTATGACGGGAGAGTTGACATTGACAGGCAAGGTACTGCCTATCGGTGGACTCAAAGAGAAGCTCATCGCTGCTTATAAAGCGGGGGTTAAAAGAGTCTTGATCCCACAGAAAAATGTGGAGAGAGATATAGAAGATATCCCTAATGAGGTCAAGAAGAATCTCGAAATCATCGGAGTGTCACGTATAGAGGATGTCATCCATAGGGTACTGCTAGACGTATAGTGCTAGTCAGTGACCCATTTTTGGATAGCAGGAATGAGCTCTGCTTCTTTGATAGGTTTGAGTAGGAAATCATCTGCACCGTAGTTATAGACGGTGGTTCTCTGTGTATCGTCTGTAGAGAGGACGATGATAGGAACGGCATTGTTCTCTTCATCTGATCTAAAGATTTTGAGAAACTCCTTGCCATCCAAGATAGGCATCATGATATCCAGCAGAATCATGTTGATACTGTTGTCTCCTCTAAGTATGCTCAGTGCTTCAGACCCATTCTCTGCCTCAATCATATTGCCGATAAGATCGGTATGTTTTTTTAACAACGTTGTGATTAGCTTTCTGTTGATGAAATCATCATCAACTATTAGAACATTAAAGCTCATTTATTCTCCTCAATTTTTTTAATGATATTCTCAATACCTTTGTTTTGCATCAGTGAATCGATCTTATAATACGTAATATGCTCTCTCAGTAGACTGCTTTGTGGTTCGGTGGTAAAAATAAATGAGGTATCCCACTGTGTGACACCCTCTTTATCTATACCTTCCAAAAATGTTTCATCTGCAAAGACTGCCAAATAGCCTTTGTTAATCTGGGAAATAAAAGATGACTGCGTAGAGACCACATCGTAGGGATATCCAAGTGTATCAATAATTCTTGAAAGTATTTTACTACTTAAAGTAGACTGTTTTGCAATAAGAATTTTTGTATTCTCCGTGTTGTGATCTGCATCTAAAATCACAGCAGGTACTATAGGAGCCTCCTCTCGTGCTATATTGATCTCTGACTCAGTGTTTCCCCGCTCTATTGCAGGGGACTCTTCTGTTACTTCTACCGTAAGTTTTTCTGAAATAAATTTATTAAGTATATAGAGCAACTCACTCATTTTAATTGGCTTAGAGATATATTCATCTAGTCCTTCACTCAAAAAGCGCTCTTTGTCTCCCTGAAGTGCATTCGCCGTAAGTGCAACAATGGGAACATGCGTTTTTTTCTCTTCTTTCTCATACGCTAAAATTTTATGTGTTGATTCAACACCATCCATGATAGGCATTTGAATATCCATAAAAATGAGGTCATAGGTTTCACTTTTTCTTTTTTCAAATCCTTCCAAACCGTTGTTTGCTACGTCAACATCTAGTCCCATACCAAGTAGGATTTTTACAACGAGTTTTTGATTGATCAGGTTGTCTTCGACAACAAGTACATGGCCATTAAATACATTTTTGGTAGATAAAATAGTTTTGTTGATCTGTATATCAGTTTCAATACGATTTGTCTGTACTTTCAGAATATGCTCTAGTTTGCTGGGGAGCAGGGGTTTGTACATAATATTCTCTTGGCTGATTGCATAGGAAGCGGCGATATTTCTGCTTGTAATGCTTGTCATAATCACAAGTCTATTTTTATTGAGCATCTCAAGAGAATTAAAAATACTCTTGTCTATAGTATCTATATCAAACAGGACCAAATATTGATTGCTATTGTTCTGAGTAATCAACTGTTTCAACTCACTAATGGA
>CAZEIN010000236.1:0-1703 GCA_964512425.1 uncultured Sulfurovum sp. | reverse complement strand
TCAAGGAGAGTAGATATACACTCCTAGAGGATGCGCTACTAGGGATGAAAAATCTCCTCTTTCGGCATTTCCCCTCTATAGAAACTGTGCATATAAAATTACGCAAACCTGACATCTTGCCAAACTGCACAGTAGGACTTTCTGATAGCTGGCAGAAATGATTTGGGTTAAACCCAAATCATGCAATAGAATTGCCAAATATCCTGCTGATGCTTGGTTCATGGGTGTTTGCAGCGTATCTGAGGTGCACCCAAAGGTGCATCGATGCATACGCTGTGAATGCTCATGAGTCAATAATCTGTGGGAGATTGGTAATCTCTATTGCATATTTCGGGTTAAAAATACACCTCTATCAGCGAATACCCATCTTTGTCCTTCTTGTAGTTGCTCCCAGCTGCATTATAACGCGAATAACTATCTGTATCTCCCTCTACGGTAACAGGTGTGCCTTTTTCTGCCCAACCAAAGAGCTTCTTTGCAAACCTTTTCTGTAATCTAATACAACCATGAGATGCAGGTTTGTTTGCTACGTAGCCTTGATGCATCGCGATACCATCCCATGTCAAACGCATCATATAGGGCATCTTTGTGCCCCCATTTGGTTTAGGATAGAGATTGGAGACATGATCCTCTTTTTTTTGTAGTATCTTAAAGCTTCCTATCGGTGTTTCATGACCCTCTTTTCCCGAAGAGATACGCCCCTCAAAGATGAGTTTACCCTCCTTGAGTGCATAGATTTTCTGTAGTGTGAGGTCTACCAATATCTCTTTATTTGCAAAGGTCAAGAGCGGAACCAGGAACACAAAGTACCAGATTGCATTATATTTTCTAAAATTTATCATGTAAAATAGTAACCAAACAAAATAAATTTTTGCCTATTATCATAATTTATGGTATAATTTAAAATAAATTTAAGCTTTGAGCTTAACAAAAGGGTACAAATTATGCGTATACTCATTATCGATCACAGTGCTGAACTGAGCAATGCTATTTCTGACAAACTCAAGGAGTTTGGCTATCAGAGCGATATCGCAGAAAACATAGAGGATGCCAGATACTTTCTAGATATCAGAAACTATAACTTGGTACTCGTAGACTGGACTATGACAGATGCCAAAGCGGCAGATGTTATCAAAGAGATCAAGGAGAAGCACACCAAAACATCTGTGATTGTACTTTCGCCTGAACTGGATAAAGAAAATGAAATCAATGCACTCAAATCTGGTGCAGATGATTATATAAAGAAGCCTGTCGACCTAGATATACTACATGTCAGAATAGAGGCTAAGCTTCGCTTTGGTGCAAGCAACATCATAGAGATCAATGAGCTCATCATCAGTCCAGAAGAGGAAAAAATCATCTACAACGGAGAGGATATCGAGCTCAAAGGCAAGCCTTTTGAAGTGCTTACTCACCTCGCTATGCACAAAGACCAGATCGTCTCTAAAGAGCAATTACTAGATGCTATTTGGGAAGAGCCAGAGCTTGTTACTCCCAATGTTATTGAAGTTGCCATTAACCAGATCAGGCAAAAGATGGATAAACCTTTGGAGATCACTACTATCGAAACTGTCAGAAGAAGAGGCTATCGATTCTGTTTTCCCAACAAGATATAAGCCCCAAACAAAAGTAATGCCCTAAAATCTTTTACGGTGTTACCCAAATCACCCAAAATACCCTCTATTTTCACATGAATACTTTTT
>CAZEIN010000235.1:0-1780 GCA_964512425.1 uncultured Sulfurovum sp. | reverse complement strand
GGGCGAGGCGTATTGTAAATTAGTACCACCAGCAACTTAAACAACAGGAGAAGAAATGGCAATATTTGGCAGCAACAGCAAGGAAGAGGTTAGACAGAGCACAAGCAATACAAACAGTACAACGATTATCACCGACTGTATAGATATCAATGGCAATATTACTGGGTGTGGTGCTATCCATATAGACGGTACCGTACATGGTGATATCAACGTTGAAGAGTCTATCATCATCGGTACGAGTGGTGCTGTATATGGGAACATAAAATCAAAAAGCATTATCATAAGTGGCAAACTTGAGGGAAGCATCTCTTGTGCCTCTTTGGAGATTACACAATTTGGTACTGTTTCAGAAAAAATTGATGCAGATGAGATTATACTAGATGGTACTGTCAATGCCACACTTATTGCAAAAAACACTATCAAGATTACAGAGCATGGCAATCTCACAACAAAACATCTAGAGTGTAAACATCTGATTGTAAACGGTCATGTCGATGGAGATGTAACAACCAGTGAACTCTTGGAAATCAATAAACATGGAGAGGTCAAAGGCACCATGGTTGTCAAGAAAATCAAAGTCACCGAAGGGGGACTCATGTTGGGTACCATGCTCTCCTATGAAGCTCCGGAGAGTCGTTCTCCTGTGCTAGAGCACAAAGTAGAAGCTGAAGTAGCCGATACAGATGAGTTACTTTAAAAAGTAATTTTTATTTTTCCAAAAATGCCTTGGCTTGTCCGCCTTTGAGTGTAGCGGTGAGAGCATCTAGTCCACCCTTGAGAAAGACCACATCATAGCCCTCAGATCGCAGATAGGTCCATCCTACGATGGAGCGTGGGCCTGTGGGGCAGCCTAGCACGATACGCTTGTCTCTGGGCAGTTCTGCTTTTCTCTCAGTCAGTTCATTGAGTGGTATCTTGAGCCCAAAGCCCAGCTCCCATACCTCACGCTCAAAATCCATACGAATATCAACAAACTCACAGCCTCCCTCTTTGTAAAGTACCAAAAACGCTTCGACATCGATCATCGCTGTACTCATATATTTGGGAGTGAGTTGTTTCATAAATGCTTCCATATTGCTTCCTTTTTTAGTACCATTATAGTATAAAGTTAAAAAGGTACCCAATACCCACAATACCTAGCCCTACAATACTGAAAAATATCACTATCAATCTCATATGCAGTATGCGCTTGAGTATCATCGCTTCAGGCAAACTCAATGCAGTGATAGCCATCATAAATGAGAGTGCCGTACCCAGTAGCATCCCCTTGGAGGTCAGCACTTCTACCAGAGGCATGACACCTGCTGCACTCGAGTACATCGGAATACCCATCAACACTGCTATGGGTACGGCCAGAGGATTAGAGCCTCCTGCCCACTGTGCTATGAGATCAGCAGGGATGTATCCATGTATGGCTGCACCTATCCCTACACCTATGATGACATAGAACCAGATTTTTTTGAGGATGTCGGCCGTATTGTCCCATGCTACAGAAGCCCGTTGTTTGCTAGTGAGTCTAATCGTTACTTCTTCGAGATCACCCTCCATAGGCTTGATATCCATGAGAATATATTTTTGCATCCCTAACTTTCCTATCACATAACCACCAACAATCGCTACTAGCAGCCCAAATCCAATATAGAGTGCAGTCACTTTCCAGCCAAATAAGCCAAAGAGTAAAGCTATAGCAATTTCATTATTCATAGGCGCACTAATTAGATAGGAAAATGTAATCCCGATAGGAATACGTGCCTGAATAAATCCCAGAAAAAGTGGAATT
>CAZEIN010000234.1:0-4362 GCA_964512425.1 uncultured Sulfurovum sp. | reverse complement strand
GGTATGGCATAGAGATGCTCCTTGATTGTTTTCTATAGTATAGTATTTTTCTCGATAAGGCAGGTTAAAAAACGGTTAAACTTTCGTTTTTATAATTTGGGATAATGCAATGCTTCCACAGTATACATGGTGTTCTCTTATGCTTCAGGAATAATAGGACTGAAGTACCTTGTGGTGTAGTCATAGATTTCCACTTTTCCACTACCGATATCATACCACCAGCCCTCTATCTCTATCTCATCGTTGACTAGGCGACTCTGTATATAAGGATAGCCCATGAGTCGCCTCAGGGACATGATGACATTGTGTTTTTCGGTGACCTCAAAGATATTTTTTTGGGGATCGGCATGGACTTCGAGCATGGCGGCACTTTTGGCTGTGTTGATATGCTCTAGCCACTCATGGACATGGTGTAGCTGCAGTTCATCCTCTACGGGCTCATGATACATATGTGCACAAGCACCACAGTTGCTGTGTCCGAGGATGACGATTTTTTTGACATTGAGGACATTGACTGCATACTCTATAGCAGCCTGAGTAGAGCCTTTGGCTGGTTGGTAGGGAGGTACGACATTGCCGATATTGCGTGAGATAAACAGATCGCCAGGTTTGGCATCAAGTATCAGCGCAGGATTGATCCTGCTGTCACTACAGGTGATGATCATGGTCTCTGGCATCTGCGTTTTAGAGAGTTGGTTAAAGAGTGCTTTGTTTGCCTCGAAATATTTTTTGAGGAATTTGCCATACCCCTCTTTTTGTAGCTGATCCATTCTGTACTCCTTGTTCCAAATCCCGAAATAGAAATTCATGACTGCATACTTATTTCGAGATTTGGGCTTATGTATGATAGATACGCAGGTATATTATATCAAAAATCATACCAAATACGAATACCATAGACCCAAATTCCGAAATAGAAATTCATGACTGTGCACTATTATTGCATCCAAAGAATCCTATTTCGAGATTTGGGAAATAGAGGCTGCGAAAAAACTTCGTCATTCCGTGCTTGACACGGAATCCACGGTCTGCTTTGGTCTGACGGCTATCAAAACCGTGGATCCTGAATCGAGCTCAGGATGATATATTGGTGTATTGTCGGGTTCTTTTGCGGTCTCAGTGGCTATGAGATGCACAGAAAACCGTGCTAGTGATAGCCCAACCAAATGGCATGCATGTTGCAGATGCTTATGAGAGTGTCTGTGGGATTTGGATTTAGGTGTCTCTATGCAGCAGATAGGGGTTTCTCTGCGCTGTAGGCATGATATCTAAATATTGGATATTGACATGAGGTGGGGTGTTGAGTACGCAGAGTATGGCATGGGAGATGTCTTTGGCATAGAGTGGTGTGTATCCTCGATATGTAGCGTCTACTTTACTTTGGTCACCGCTAAATCGTATTGTGGAGAAAGCCGTATGTACTGCACCAGGTGCGATGGTGGTGACCTTGACCTGTGTTCCCATCATGTCTGTATGCATCGCCTCCCCCAATGCATGTACCGCTGCTTTGGTGGCACAGTAGACATTGCCACCAGGGTAGGCTGTTTTGCCTGCTACAGAGCCGATATTGACGATATGGGCAGTCTGGAGTCCTCTCATCTGCTTGATAATAGGCTTGCTGACATAGAGCAGCCCTTTGATATTGGTGTCAATCATTGCATCCCATTGATCGGTTTCTCCCTCATCAATACCTTCTAAGCCCAGTGCCAATCCTGCATTGTTGATGAGGATATCCACAGTCTGCTCTTGGAGTAGTTTCTTCAGCTTTTTCTCTACTGTGTCCTTGTCTCTTACATCTAAAGTAACGGCAGTAATCTGCTTATTGCTTGTTTTGGAGAGAAATTTTTTGAGTGTTTTGAGCTTTTTCTTGTCTCTGGCTATAAGAACGAGGTTGAGTTTCAACGCTGAGAGATCTATGGCCAGCTGTTTGCCTATGCCAGAGGTAGCACCTGTGATGAGAGCTGTTTTGTTTTTGATATGATTTTTCATGGTTGTCCTTTGTTTTCAAGCAATGATAACTTATTTTTATAAAGTATAGGGTAACATATGTTATGTAATTGCTATGCGATTTACAAAGTATTTTGACATTCGATTGTCTTTTAACCCAAATGATGCAATAGAATTGCCAAATATCCTACTGATACTTGGCTTATGGGTGTTTGCAGCGTATCTGAGGTGCACCCAAAGGTGCATCGATGCATACGCTGTGAATGCCCATGAGCCAATGATCTGTGGGAGATTGGTAATCTCTATTGCATCATTTGGGTTTAATACAGATGCACTATGAGAGGTTGTTTTACATGAATATACTAAAGACTATCACCATATTATCTTTGTTAAGTATATTTTCCTATGCAAAAACCAACTTGCTTTTTTACTGTGGCACTACTATGGTGAAACCTATGTTGGAGATAGCCAAAGTAATTGAAAAAAAATACGATTGTAAAATTACAATTGTACAAGGTGGCAGTAGAGACCTATTTGAGTCTATCAAAATAGCCCAAACGGGAGACCTTTTTCGCCCAGGGAATAGTGATTATATTGAGCAGTACCATAATGAGGGGTATTTTGAATATGAGAGGCAGATAGGATATAATCAATTGGCTATCTTTGTCTCCAAAGGAAATCCTCAGCATATCCAAGAGTCTAGAAGATTTTCCTCGTAGAGACTTACTGCTGACTATCGGCAATCCTGAAACATGTAGTATAGGTAGGGCAACAGAGGAGACGCTTATGCGATATGGAGGCAAAGCATTTTTGACAAAAGTAAAATATAATATCTCTAACTATGCAGCAGACTCTAGAGACATGAATCGCATGTTTATATCTGGGGGGATAGAAGCAGGACTCAATTGGATGGCGACAAGCTATTTTCCTGAAAATGAAAACCGTATTGAGATTATACCTATTTTTGATCTATACGCACCCCCAAAGAAGCTAGTTTTGACCATCTTGAAGTTTTCCAAGCATTCGCGTATTGCAAAAGCTTTTGTGGAGTATGTCGTTTCATCAGCAGGAAAAACAATAATGTCCAAATACGGTTTTGCTCATGAATAAGAGATTGGCTTTTCTCATGTTTGTATCGGTGGTCATCATGATCTTTATAGTGGTGACCTATAGGGGGTTTATTGACAGTGTAGATAAATACAGGAGTAGCGTAGAGAGTCTACAGGCCAAACAGATCATCTCTGCAGATCTCAATTCTAATATAGAAAAAATAAAATTACTCTATTATACGGTCATGCTGACTTCTAATAAGAAAAAACTGTTAAGCATCAATATCAAAAGATTGATACAAACTATAGCAAAAGCCCAAAAGCTTAGAGCCATATTAGAGCATGGTGGCGTATACCAAAAGAGTCTACCTCTCAATATCGCAGGACAGGATATGTATGCAGAGGCGTACCACTATACTAAGCCGAAGTTTTCCATAGAAGCGATTAGACTCAAGCCCAAAATAGAGTGGTTGGCCCAAAAAAGCGACTATCTTGAAAAGTTAATGCAAGAGAGAATCTATGTAATGGCACACCACAGGGACGTGATGGAGCCACTCTCTCGTATTCGCAATGAGATTTCACTCTTTACAAAATCTATAGATTCTATTTTCAAGAGGATGGAGGAAGATAGCAATAAGCTCTTTTTTGAAGCCCAAAAAGAGCTAGCACAACAAAAGGCATTGGCAAAACAGACAAAAGAGAAGCATAATATTCTTATCTATAGTGCTGTATTTTTGCTTCTGTTAAATATCTTGCTGGGTGCCTATTATTTTATTCGAGCATTGAGACATAAACTTTATACAGATAATCTGACCCAACTCTATTCGCGAGTCAAGCTGGAAGAGCTCCCTTTTGATAAACATTCTTTGTTGCTTTTTATTGATATCGATGATTTTAGTGATATCAATAGTCTGTATGGTAATGAAGCAGGAGATCAAGTATTGCGATGCTTGGCTGATAGGATTAAAGAGGTCGCACCAAAAGCCATGCACTTTAGGGTTTCTGGAGATGTGTTTGGACTCTATTTCTCAGATATACCACTTCATACCGATAGTATTACAAAACTGATCAAAGATATTAAAGGCTATATCTATCGTTATAGTCGCAAAAAGAAGATTTGCAAAGAGGAGATATCTGTGACGGTAGGTGCAGCAATGGGGGAGAATTGTCTGCATGATGCTTTTATGGCACTTGATATTGCTGGTAGCAAGAAAGAGCCTTATCATATCTTTGGTGATGAAAGTGAATTTAAAAAAGAGATAGAGTTTAATCGCTATTGGCATAGAGAATTAGTCAGAGCACTTGATGAGGACGATATACTCCCTTTCTTTCAGCCAATTGTTGATCAGGCATTGTGTATTATTGG